>JAKEHX010000096.1 GCA_022614795.1 Planctomycetaceae bacterium
ATTGGGCTTGGTAGTTCTGACCGGATGCGACGGCGGACCGGCGGCAGGCGTAGTGAGCGGCAAGGTCACTGTCGATGGACAGACGCCGGCCGCTGGGTCGTCGATCACGTTCATTCCCATGGACGGTCATTCGTCCACCGCCGGCGATGTGATCGAGGATGGCCAGTATTCGGCGGAGGTTCCAATCGGCATGTCCAAGGTCGAGATTCGCGTGCCGCGGCCTGCCCAACGCGCGGCGGCTCCCAAGGCGGGGCCTGGATCGGAAGGCGGAGGCGGGTTGATCGAGGAATCGCTGCCGGCCAGATTCAACGACGCCACCGAGCTCACGATCGACGTCAAGCCGGGAAAAAACCCGAAGGACTGGGACCTCTCGACGAAATAGCGGCTCGCCGGCAGGGAAAACATGTAGCTGAAGTCGCCAGACTTCAGGAAATCCCGCCTGAACTCTGGCCCGCCTGAACTCTGGCGAGTTCAGCTACCGAGCCACGTTTTGGAGCAGCGGCTAGTCGTCTTCATACACGACCGCTTGCGGCTGGCGGCGCGTGCGGAAAAAGCGGCGGCGCTTGACGAGCGGGCCGTTTCCTTCATCGAAGTAGTAGCCCCCCAGGAGCTTGTAAAAGAAAAGCAGCACGAAGGCCCCGGCCGTCGCCACGCAAAAGCCGACCGGGCTGATCGGCGAGATGATGTGCCCCTTCCAGAAATACGAGAGCACGCCGCAGCCGATGACCGTGCCGGCCACGCCCATGGCCAGCGTGGCGACCGCGCCGCCGGGGTCCTTCCCCGGCATGATCGCCTTGGCAAGCAGGCCGACGATCGTGCCAAAGCCGACCCAGACCAGGATTTGATTCGCCCAGTACTGAGCGAACTCCATCATTTGCGCGTTTTCCACAGGCGGCTCCTCGCTGGTCGATCGCTGATGACGGGGCGCGCAAAAGCAGCGCCTCACCAATCGTGATCGTCCAATGGCCCCCGCAATCTTGGGCGCGATTATGCGGATCGGAGCGATTTTGCGGGCGTGCTAGCGAAGGAAGCGGCGGCAGTCCGCCCGACAACGCTATAGGCGCCACCTATCCAACTTATCGGAACAAAGTATTTCACTTATCGATCTACGGCCGCTAAAAATCAGAACACATTCCTCAATCAGGAGCAAAAGCCATGACCGTACGTTTGGAACACGCCAACCTCTGTGTTCGCGATATCGACGCGATGATCCGCTTTCTGACGACTGCCTTTCCCGAATTCCGCGTGCGGGCCGATCGCACCGAGGCCGACGGCTCGCGGTGGGTGCACGTCGGCAACGACGACACGTACGTTGCCCTGTCGAGCGCGTGGGAAGCGGGCCAGCGGCCGTTTGAGCCCTACAGCGGCCTGCCGGGCGTGAATCATCTGGGCTGGGAAGTCGACGACGCTGCCGCCTTGCGCATGCGGATGCTCGAGGCCGGCTACGAGGAATCGACCGTCCCCAATCATCACCCACATCGCCAGCGGGCCTATTTTCTCGATCCGGAAGGGAACGATTGGGAATTCGTGCAGTATTTCTCGACCAATCCAGCCGAGCGGAACGACTACGAACTGGTGGCGTGAGGGGGCGAGTAGCGCGAAGAATAGTGCCGGGGCGTACCTGCGGTCGGTTGCTACTTCAGCCCCGCGATGAACCGCTGCATGCGCGCGTCGAGCATCGCCAGGTCGCTGCCAAAAATGTCGGTAAAGTCCTTCAGCCGCTGCGGGCTGCGATACTCGATAAACGGCGGCAGGGCGGCTGTCTTGGCGAGGTAGCGGAAATACTGCTTGGGCTGCGTTTCGCAGAGAAAGAACGACAGGGCCCAACCCTCGCAATAGGCGTGCTTCGGACTCGTCTCATAGAACCGGTCGGACGAAACCAGCGAGGCAATCGCGCCGGCGGGTCGGCTGCCGGATGACACGTATTGCCGATAATCCGTCAAGAGCCGGCGGTTGATCCGGTCGGATTGCTGTTGGTACGTCCGCGACTGCCAGACGCCGCGGGCCTCGAACATCGTCCCCAGTCCCTCCACGACCCACCGCGGCATCGCCCCGAAGCGGCTGTGAACGCCCGTATTGAACGCCGCCTGATGGGCGGCTTCGTGGACGATCGTCTCGGCGCTCGTCGTCCAGTCATATCCGCTGCGGCCGGCGGCCACGTCGTACATCAAAATGCGATTGCTGACCGGCGAGTAATAGCCGAGCAGGCTGTTGCTCATGGGCAAGCCGTCTTTGGCGGCGGCCTGTTGGAAATCGGCCTTGCGCGGATAGACCACCGCAATCAGCGGGAACCGGGGCTCGGCCAGCTGCCAGCCGCGGGCGGCGAAGTAATGCGCGAAAGAGCGATAAAGCGACTCGAATCGTGGGGCCCATTGGTCCTTTTGACCTGCCGGATGAACGACGAGATAGTGGCCCACGCCCGAAACTTCGTAGCCTTTGCCGAACTCGCGCAATAGCAGCCCGCGAGTTTCGGCTTGCGAGTAGCTTTGGAACGGGGCGACAAGCTGCGGCAGGTCCTTCGCAGCACGGCTGGCCAACTCAAGGCACTGCCCATCGCGGGCCAGGAAGAAGACTTTTTGGCTATCCCCAGCCAGGCGCATGGCGTCAACAGTCCGGCCGCTCAGCGGAACGCGGACCATGGGCTCGGCCGCGAAAGTGGGTGTCGCGAACAGGATCGCGAGCAATACGCTGGCGAGCGGGGGGCGTGAGCAGTGGCGGGTCACCTGGCACTCCTTGGACACAAGAAAAGCCTAGGTCAGTCAGGCCGAGTGGGGCCGAACTGCCTCAGGGGGCTGACGCCCCCCGCTCGCCTATTTCGCCGCTCGCCTACTTCGCCGCTCGCCTACATCGCCGCCCGCCTACTTCGCCGCTCGCCAGACTCGACTTCATTCCTGCCCCGGCAGAATCGCGGGCGGTGTGGCCCCACCGACTGGTATAAGCCGCACCGATTGTACGAGCAGCCAATCGCCGCCCAGCGGCTCTTTAGCGGTGAGGGCAAACGTGTGCTCGCCCCCGCTGGGAATTGCCACCGTGACCGTATCGGTGATGAACTTCTCCATTCCGCCGCTTGGCCGCAGCTCGCACGCCTTTCGCTCCTTGCCAACCAACAGGTCAATTTCCGCGCCCGCTGCTTCGCCGGCAGTCGCGTATTTCAACTCGACTTGAAAGAAGCCCGGCTGGATGAGGCGGAAGCGCCAGCGGGCCGCGGCGTCCTGCGTGGCCCAATTGCCGATCGACTCGCTCGTGCCCGTGTGCCGCAGCGCGAGGCTCCCGTGAAGTTGTGCCGTGGCCGCGGCCAGCGTTATCTCGCCGCTCCCCTCTTGGAGCTGAAGCGTCGGCTGATTGGAGGTTTCCTCCGGCTCGGGTAATGCCGGCACTGGTGTGGTGATGTTGATGGCCGGTTGGTTCTGTGACCGCGAGCGCTCTCGCCAGACGCCCCAACCAAGTGCCGCGACGAGGACCACCAGTGTGGCCGCGGTGATCGCCAGAATGATGCGCCACCAGGGGGCGGCCGGTTCAGGTTCGACGTACGTTGGTGTCTCGTCGGCGGCAGCTGTCGCAGCGATCGGTGGCGGTGTGACTGGCGGAACCGGAGGGTGCATCTGCCGCGGCGCTAGCGCGGCTGAGAGCGCGTGCGACAATGCCGCGTCGTAGGCCGCCTTCGTCGCCGGCGTGAGCAGGCAGACCTTGGCCGTGCTCAGTTCATTGAGCAGCCGCTGCGTGAAGCGGCCTCGCGGACCGACCTGGAAACTGCGGACCCTGGCCATCCTCTCATCGGCCACTGCCGCAATCTTCGCCACATCCGACTCGAACCGTGCCAGTCCCAGCAGCCGATAGTGATCCGCCGGCAGCTCGTGCGGCTCAATGCCGAGCCACTCGCGGTAAGGATCGAAGGTGTCGGTCGGAAGTGACATACGGGAACGCGAGATGAAGGATCTGCTTGGAAGATACTCGATCCCGCCTTCCGCTTCGCTGAATCGTAGTACGCGAATCGAAGCCTTTCTGCCGGCAAATCCGGCATGTGGAAAGTAGGCCGCCGAGCATCAGAACAGACAAATTGTCGAGGATGGTACGAAAACGTCCGTTGGCGGGGGATTCTAGGTTCAAGGAACTGGGGTTCGTGGCCAAAGACAGAGGGTTCCCGACCTGTGTTGTAAGTGATTCCAGGGCAATGGTTTGTGGATTATTGGCCACAGCTGGCCTGGCTGTAGTAGCGCTAGCACGGCACGGCAAATGCGGATATCCGCGGAGACCTGTTACAGACCACCCAGGCGGAAAAGTCTACCTCAGCTACGTACATTACGTGGCTGTGAATTTCTTCCCAAGCTGCTTGTTTTACGAGCTAGGGTTGGTATGTTTCTGGGGGGATTCCAGAGGCGGTTCGTTCAGAAATCACCCAAGGTTCACAACAGACTCTGGTATAGGGGAAGCTCGAAATGTTGCGGAAACTCTCGTACAAGTTGGCGGCTGGCGTCCTCTCGC
>JAKEHX010000097.1 GCA_022614795.1 Planctomycetaceae bacterium
GGCATGGGCCTGGGAGCGATCGCGCTATCGTCGCTGTTGGGCGAGTCTTCGCGGCGTGAAGTCGCAGCCGCCGATCCACAGGCCACGAATCCTCAGGCGGCTCAGCCGCCGCATTTTCCTCCGCGAGCCAAGAACGTCATCTTCCTGCACATGGTCGGCGCCCCGTCGCAGTTGGAGCTGTTCGACCACAAGCCGATGCTCGCCAAGTACGACGGCGAGCCTTGCCCCAAGCACTTGATCGAAGGTCAGCGATTTGCGTTTCTGCGCGGACATCCATCGCTTCTGGGGCCGCGGTTCAAATTCGCCCAGCACGGCCAGAGCGGCCTGGAACTCTCGGAGTTGTTGCCGCACCTGGCGACGGTGGCGGACGACATCGCCGTGGTGAAATCGCTGCACACCGAGCAGATTAATCACGGTCCGGCCCAGCTCATGTTCCACACCGGCTTTGGGCGGTTCGGGCGGCCGAGCGTCGGTTCGTGGGTCAGCTACGGCCTGGGGAGCGAAAGCCGCGATCTGCCGGCGTATGTCGTCATGATCACCGGCAAAGTCGCGGGCGCGGGGAGCGCGCTGTGGGGGAGCGGGTTTCTGCCGAGCGTGCATCAGGGGGTCGAGTTCCGCAGCCAGGGCGATCCGGTGCTGTTCCTTTCGAATCCGGCGGGCATCACCGCCGACGACCGGCGGCGGCTGTTGGACGGCGTGCAGTCGCTCAACCGTGCCCAACTGGCCGACGTGGGCGACCCCGAAATTGCCACGCGGATTTCGCAGTACGAAATGGCCTACCGCATGCAGTCGAGCGTACCCGAGCTGATGCGGCTGGCCGACGAATCGGCCGATACGCTGGCGGCTTACGGCGCCAAGCCGGGGCAGGCTTCGTTCGCGAACAACTGCCTGCTGGCGCGCCGGCTGGTCGAGCGGGGCGTGCGGTTCGTGCAGCTCTTCCATGCCGACTGGGACACGCACAGCAACATCGAAGGGGGCCTGCCCGCGCGGTGCAAGGAAGTCGATCAGCCGATGGCCGCCTTGGTGAAGGACCTGAAGCAGCGGGGCCTTTTGGACCAGACGCTGGTCGTGTGGGGGGGCGAGTTCGGCCGCACGCCCATGCTCCAGGGGACCGACGCCGACGACAATCCAGCCGCCAAGCCCGGCCGCGACCATCACAAGGACGCGTTTTGCATCTGGCTGGCGGGCGGCGGCGTGAAGGGGGGCATCACGGTCGGCCAGACCGACGACTTGGGCTACACCATCACCGAGGACCCCGTCCATGTGAACGATTTCCATGCCACCCTGCTGCACCTGCTGGGCCTCGACCACGAGCGTCTGACGTTCAAGTTCCAGGGTCGCAAGTACCGGCTGACGGACGTGGCGGGAAAAGTGGTCAAGAAGCTGCTGGCCTGACCGTCGGCGATGCCGCAGAATGATACTGGTTTTCGCTGCCCTGTTGGAGTTCTGCCATGGCGTGCGCGTGCACTGGTCCTCGTTTGGTCGCTTTGCTGTCGTCGCTGTTGCTCATTGGCGGCAATGCCGCTAAAGACAGTGCTGCTGAAGATGGTCCGCCTGCGCAGCCAGCAAATGTGATCTCGCGGAGCGATACGACAATGCGCAAGACCCTCCGCGTGCCGCGTACTGACGACTTCGCCGTCACCGGCGACGGCTCGGCGGCGGCGTGGTCCAAGACCGACTGGGAGCCGCTCATTCGCCGCGGCGAAACGGGGCACGACTACAAGACCCAGGTCAAAGCGCTCTATTCCGAGAAGGGCCTCTACTTCCTGATGCAGGGAGCCGACGCCCAGGTCACCGCAACGATGAAGGAGGACTATTCGGACCTGTGGAAGGAGGACGTTTTCGAGGTCTTCCTCTGGCCCGACGAGCGGACGCCGCTGTATTTCGAGTATGAAATCTCGCCGCTGGGTTTCGAGCTGCCGATTCTCGTGCCCAAGCTCGACGGCAAGTTCTTCGGCTGGCGGCCGTGGCATTACGCGGGCGATCGCAAGATCCAAAAAGCCGTTTCCATTCAAGGCGGGAAACAAGCGTCGGGAAGTCCGGCCCAAGGGTGGACCGCTGAGTTTTTCATTCCTTATGCCCTGCTGACGCCGCTGGCAAACGTGCCTCCCAAGGCGGGCACAACGTGGCGCGCCAATTTCTATCGCATGGATTATGACAACGGCCAGACGACCGCCTGGGACTGGTCCCGCACCGGCCCGAGTTTTCACGACATCGACAACTTCGGCGTGCTGTCGTTTGAGTGAAGCTGCCGGGCCAATAAAACCTGCCGGGCCAATAAAAACGGGCCCGACCGCGGGGGAGCGGCCGGGCCCGGAGGGCTGGGCGCCTGACGCGCGGATGCGGCGCGGGGATCGCCGCTCGCGGCCGATGACCGCTGCGCGTCAGGCCAAGGTGGGCAAGCTGTGCTTCGTTTCCTATCTCTCGCCAAGTTTGATCGGCTATACAGTTCCAGCACAGCCACGGTTTTCCGGATCGGCCGCATCGACCGCAAATCCGTATAGGTTTGACAAGTCTGCAAAGTCGATGATTATCAGTTACCGCGACTACGGCGGATGGTAGGATTTAACGGACGGCACACGGAGTGTGCCTGCTAATTAACATGTTCATCCACCGGCCCAACCCTCTGGCTCCCCGCGGCGGCAAGGAAACGCCCGAATCGGTGTTTCGCAGCCGCCGGCGGTGGCTTCAGCTAGCGGGGCTGGGAGCGGTCGGCATCGGAGCTGGATGGGGCTATCAGCAATGGCATGGGTATTCGTCAGGCGCTGACGATGACGTGCTGGCTGCCGGGCGGTGGACGCCCGAGGCCGAGCGGCAATATGCCGAGTTCTATCCGGCGGCGAAGGATCGGCGATTCGAATATGGCCGAGCCGAGACGCCCGCCGCCGAGGCCGCCAGGCACACGAACTTCTACGAATTCAGCCGTTTCAAGTGGTGCTGGAAATACGTCGGCTCTTTTCGGCCCGAAGAGTGGACGATCACGATCGATGGCTTGTGCCGGCGGCCGCTCGAATTGGACCTGGCGCAGTTTCACCGGCAATTCCGGGCCGACCTTGTCGAGCGGCAGTACCGACATCGCTGCGTCGAGCGGTGGGCGATGGCGGTGCCGTGGACGGGCGTGCCGCTGGCGGCGGTCCTCAAGGCGGCCGATCCGCTGGCGCAGGCCACGCACGTCCGCTTCGTCTCCTTTCATCGGCCCGCTGAAGCACCGCAGCAAGCCGACGCTAGCGAATTCCCCTGGCCTTATACCGAAGGTCTGACGATCGCCGAAGCAACGAACGATTTGACGCTCCTGGCAGTCGGCATTTATGGCGGCCCATTGCCGAAGCAGCAAGGCGCCCCGATCCGCCTCGTCGTCCCTTGGAAATACGGCTACAAGTCGATCAAGTCCATCCAGCGAATCGAGCTCATTGGCCGCCAGCCCGCAACCTTCTGGAACACCCTCAATCCGCGGGCCTATCCGTTTGAGTCGAATGTCGATCCGGCGGTGCCGCGGCCGTGGGACCAGTCGTACGAAACCATGCTCGGCAGCGGCGAGCGTGTGCTCACCGAGCGCTACAACGGATACGAGAGGTGGGTCGCGGGGCTCTATTGAGCGTCAACCGCCGACCAGCACCCCGCAACAAAACTGAGCGGCCCACCGGGGAGCGGACCTTCGCCCGCCGCGGCCAATTGACTCGCCGGCGTCTGGTCGTCTTCCGCCGTTTGCTCGGAGCGGAATTTGCCGCCGCAATGCACGCAAGTCACCTTGCGGCCGAAAACCTCCACAGGCATCCGCAAACTTCGCCCGCACACCGGGCATGTCTGATAGAAAATCGATCGCTGGGCCATTCCGGTAACCTCCCTACTACCGTGGATCGGACCGACCCGGGACAAGGCCCGCCATTCTACGCCCGCCGCGGCAGCTTCACAACGCATTTCGTTCCTTGTTGGAACAAGCGTTGATGGAAGGACGCGCCGGCGGGCCGCTGGTTCGGACCCCCAATCGGGATGCCGTCCCAAATATCATCGGCACGCAGCCGAGCGCTACCGCGGATCGATCCGCAGCTTCACCGAATACTGGCCGGGATACTGATAGCCCTCGTTGGCGTATTCGGCTTGAATGCCGATCGCCAGCTGCAAAACGCCCGAGTTCTTGGCCACGAACGTCGATTGGCGGCCAACCTTGAAGACCTGCCCCTTGTCGCCGATCCGGGCGACCAGCGACCCGCCGGGAATCTGGTTGGGCACGTACCAGCCGTAATTGGGGGCGCCGTCGGGGCCGGTGGCGGCATTGCTGCCCCAGGGGGACATGATCATGTTCCCGTCGGCCCGCACGGTGATTTTGTCCCCCGCTTCCACGCGAATGCCCGAGTTCTTGAAGCTCCGCTGGGCGATATTCGAGCCGTCAACCGTGACCGTCTTGCGCAGCGATTCCTTGGTCACCGTGTCGCGGGCCGCCATCTTGACGTCGGCCAGCTTCACGTTGAGCGGACCATATTTGCTCTCGATCGTGAATTCCGGCGGCGAGACCTTCCCCACCACCGTGAAGTCGGTCGTGACCACCGTATCCAGGCGAATCCACGGCTGTTCGGCGGTGGATTCTTCGTCATCCCCCGCTTCCTCGGCAGCCGCTTCCAGCTCCTTGATGATCTCGGTCACATGCCGCTTGACCTCGGCGTTGTCGGAATTGACGTGCTGGTCCAGCTCCTTGCGAACCTTGCTTCCCATCGCGACCAGGTCCTTGTGGGCCTGCTCGCGGGTCTTGTAGTCGTCCGAGCCCAGGTTGTTGATCAGGCCCTGCAAATGCTCGACCTGCTTCGGATTGCTGTCCAGCCCCGGCGTGAAATTGCGGATCTTGTCGATCGGAACCACCAGCTTGCCGAACGAGGTATCCACCGTGATCTCGCTCACCGAGAGGTCGCCGCTGATCACGCTCCCGTCAAACAGGTGCAGCCGGATGTGCTTCGGACCCAGCTGCACGGCCGGCGTCCGCGGCACGTCGACCGCCGGCTCTTCCGTGCTCGGCCCGGCCGCAGGCTGGCCCGGCCTGGCGCCAGCCGGGCCAACGCGGGGAATTCCGGCGGCCCGCGGCGGCACCGGCCCGCCGAACGGATCCGCAATCTGCTCCTCGGCGGCGACCACAATTTCCAATCCTCGCTCATCGGCCAGCGAGACATTGGCGACAACTACAAGCCCTGCCAGGGCAGCCAGAAAATGCGAGCGCATGGTTTTCACGGCCTCAGGAGAAGGGTTCCGAATAACTCCATTGTCACTTGTCGGGAGATTGATTTCCATAGTGCTAGAGCTTGTTACATTCGATCGACGATAGTGGCGAGCGCTCATGGTCGCACGGCACTGACATACAAATCGGCCCCCAGCGGCTCCGCCCCAAAACTCGCTGCCTCCGGCGGAACGCCGGCCCGCTCGGTCACTTGCCGAAGCTGCACGTCATCCCGATAGATCAAATACCAGTTGCCGATCCATTCCATCAGGGCCCGCGAAGGATTGTGCAGCGCGAACTGAAACACCACCATCCGCCCGCCCGGCGCAAGCTGCTCCCAGAATAACCCTAGCATGTCGGCTGCGGCCCCATCGTCCAGATAATCGAAGATTCCCGGGCAGAAAAGCAGGTCGGTATCCGCCAGGGGCTCCGCCAGCCGCGGCCGCTCGTGCAGGCGCAACACGCTGCCGCTGGCGGTCGTAATGCGCTGGGTGGGCAAGAGCGGCTCAAGCTGCGCTCGGGCAAAATCGACCGCCGCGGGATCGATGTCCATAAAGGTCACGGCAATTCCCGCCCGCTCATGTTCGTCGAGGCGGGCCAGCGCATCGCGCACATCCAGCCCGAACGCCGACCCGACAATCGCAATCCGCAACGGCGAGCGGGGGGCGTCAGCCCCCTGAGAAACACGCACCCCCTCCACAATCCAATCCGTGATCATCCGCATCCGATTCCGCACCGCCACCGGCGCGGCATCGTCCTGGAAATACCGGTCGAGCAGCCTCCCCAGCCGATCGTCGCACAGCCGGTTCTCGTACATCCGGCCGAGCAATTCGTAATCGCCCGCATAGCCCCGCGGCTTGGTCCGCGCCCGGTCGATCAACCACGCCCGCGCCAGTTGCGGTCCCACGATGTTCCACATGGCGACGGACGGCTGGCGGTTCGCAACGCCCCACAGCTCGGTCGCGCGCAATTGCGCCAGAAATTCATCGACGGCCGCGCGCACCCGGGCGTAGGCGGCTTCGGCCGGGCCGCCGCACGCCAGCTCAGACTCGACCGCTTCGAGCGCGCCCTTGAGCCGCTGCGCCGCGCCAGTCACCATCTCGTGAACGACCAGCTCCGTTGGCATAAGAGTCCGAGCGTTGCCACCAGCCTCCTAGGGGTTGTTATCTGCCATTACGTTCGGGACAAGGGCCTCGTCACCACGTTCTTAAACTGGGCTTTTCAGCAAAAAACTTTGCGCGTTCATTGCTGTGAAACCCGGAAAATGCGCGATTTTCGCCTCCGCGGAGCACGATTCAGGCCTTAACTCTACTAGAGGTACTAGACCTAGCCCACCCATTTGGCGACTTCGCCCTCAAGGGTGTTGTCGTCGCCCTTTGGCTCCAGTGGCCGGGCCGTGCGCCTCGCAGGACAAGCGTCCCGCTTGTCCAAATCTCGTAGGACAAGCGTCCCGCTTGTCCAAATCCCTGTCGCTTCACCATCCTGTCGCTTCACCGTTTGACAGAGCCAATCGTGCCGCCATGTGGTTGACAGAGGTGGTTGACAGCGAAAAACCGCCTTTTGGATGCTCGTCCGCTCGCAAACCCAAGCCTCTCAATGCTTTCCGTCTGGTTGACAGGTTTTCGCTATCTCCGCCGCATAGGTGGATATCTTGAACCACTACCAAATTGTCAAAGATCACTTCGCACGTGGCGAATATGGCTCGTGTGCCATAATGTATAGACGCGCGAAGAGGGCCATTTGTTTCCCGAAAAATCGCCCGCGATTCAAAATTTCACCAAATAGTTGCAAGTCGTTCACATCACACGACTTGCGTCCGAATTCGCGATCTGGGATCCACCTGCTCCGCAGTTTGACGCTGGGCCAGAGCCCGCTGAAACTTCTCGTCTGCCTCGGCTGCCAGCTCCGTCTTGCCCAGCTTGCCGTACGCCCAGCGCAGCACGTCGTACGGTCCTTCATACCAGCCGGGCAGGTGCCGGAAGCTGATTCGTCCTTCACCGGCCCGGCAGCCCTCGGCGCTTCCCAGGGCAATCGCCATCCGCTCCCAATGAATCGCGTCCGCAATCCGCCCTTGCTGATAACAGCACCAGCCGGCCAGCCACGCC
>JAKEHX010000098.1 GCA_022614795.1 Planctomycetaceae bacterium
CGCGCGCCCACGCCGTCGGCATTGTGCTTTTTCCCTTGCAGCTTCACCTGGAGCCAGCGATTGGCCGTTTTCGATTCGTTCCGCATGATGGTCGGCTGAGCACGGGAGTTGAGCACGACGCCGTCGATGTCGCCGTCGTTGTCCAGGTCGTCGAACGCCGCCCCGCGGCTCGATTCAACGGGGGCCAAGCCGCTGCCCGCCAGCTTCGACACGTCCTTGAACTTGCCATTGCCGGTGTTCATGAGCAGGTAGTTCGCCACCTTGAGCGAAGTCCGGTCGTCAATCTCCTCGATCCGGTCAAAGTGGCCGCAGGCGACGAACAGGTCGTGGTCGCCGTCGTTGTCGAAATCGACAAAGGCCGTTCCCCACTCGACGTGGGCGAATAGCTCGCCGGCGATCTGGGCGGCGCTGGTCGCATCCTCGAACAATGCCCCGCCCAGGTTGCGATACACAACGGGCATTTCCGACTGATAACCGGTCGTAAACAGGTCCAGGCGGCCATCGCCGTTATAGTCGCCGCAATCGACGCCCATGTTCGAGTGGGCCTTGCCATGGAAATCGTAAGCCAACCCGGCGAGCAGCCCCACTTCCTTGAACTTGCCCAGGCCATCGTTTTGCCACAGAAAGTTCGGCTGGCCGTCGTTGCACACGAACACATCGGTGTCCCCGTCGTCGTCGTAGTCGAAGGCCAGCGTCGCCATGGCGGGCCCGGGAAGGGCCGCGATGCCCGACGGTTGACTCACGTCGGTAAACGTGCCGTTGCCGTTGTTGCGATAAAGCGTGCTGGGCACCGGCTGGTAATACTGCGGCCCGGCTTGATACTTGCGGCCGCGGATGACGATCAACACGTGGTTTTCGTAGGTGAAGTTGACATAGTTCCCGACAAACAGATCCAGATCGCCATCGGCGTCCATGTCAAAGAAGCTGGCCCCCGCCCCCACCTTGTTCGGATTGGCGACGCCGGCCTCGCTGGTCACGTCGGTGAAGGTCCGGTTGCCATTGTTCCGGTACAGGACGTTGGGGCCGAAATTGGTCACGTAGATGTCCTGGTCCCCATCGTTGTCGTAATCGCCGACCGTGACTCCCAGGCCATGCCCGCGGTTGCCCACGCCGGCCTCGTCGGTCACGTCGGTAAACGTCCAATCGCCGTTGTTGCGATACAATGCCGCCCGCGGCGGCTTGTCCACTACGGTCCCTTTGAGCGGCGCGCCATTGAGAAAGTAGATATCGATCAGGCCGTCGTTGTCGTAGTCGAACGTCGCCAGTCCGGCCGTCATTCCCTCGACGATGTATCCCTGGCCGCCGCCTCCATCGTGGTGGCGAAAGTCGATTCCCGAGGCGGCCGTGACATCGACCAATTGAATGGGGCAGTCACTGACCGATTGACCCCAGAGAAGCGCCGGGAAGCCGGCAATCAAGAGCAGCACTAGGCACGCTCGCAGAATCATTGCGGCGGATGGGTTCATGGGCGTCCTCATCGTGCTCGTCCTCGTCCTCGTCCTCGGTTCGGCTCAATCGAGGACGACCACGAGGACGAGGACGAATTGTCGTGTCCTCTTCACGGTGGCTGAGTCGTCGATTCCTTGCCCTCCAATTCCTTCGCTTTCACAAGCGCCGCGGCAGCGGTCGCCTCGTCTCCCAGCAGGCGGCACGTCGTGGCCAGCAGCACATAGCCCTGCGCTGTTTCGCTGCGCCGCAAGGCCTCTTGCGCGTACCAGCGGGCCTTGCTCGGCTTCCCTTCCTGCAAATAGAACTGTGCCAGCGTCGTGTAAGCCGCCGCCAGGTCCGGCTCAACCGAAATGGCCTGTTTCAATGCCGCCTCGGCCGCCGCCGGCTCGCCGAGTTGCGCGGCCAAGTCGGCAAGCGTTCCATAGTTGGCAACATTGAGCGGTTCGATCTGCACGAGCCGCTCGTACACGACGCGCTGCTCGGGCAGCAGGCCTTCGCTCTCGTAAAGATCCGCCAGCGCCTTGCAAGCGGGCACATGGCCCGGATCGAGAGCGATGGCACGCAGCAATAGCCGCTCCGCCTCTTGGGAGTCCTTCTGCCGGGCGTGGACGGTGGCGGCTTCAATCATGACGGCCAGGGCCGTCTGCCGCGCCTCGGCGGTGGACAGGACCTGATAGCGCTCCTGGGCCGACAGCGGCTCTTTGGCCTTCAGCTCGGCAAACTTTTGCCGCAATGCGGCGGCTTCGTCGTTCTTCCCCTGTCGGGCGCAAACATTCGCCAGGGCGAAATACAAGTCGGGCGATCGCGAGCCCAGCTCCAAGGCCTTGCGCAGGTCGTTGTCGGCTTCCGCCAGCTTGCCGAGCTTGAGGCGGGCCTGCCCGAGCACCAGCCAATGGGCCGCGGACAGCGGATGCCGCCCCGCGGCTTTGACGACGAGCTGCTCGGCCTCTTCATTGCGGCCCAGGTTGGACAGCGCGACGGCCAGGTGATGCGTCACGTCGGGCGTGTAGCGGCCCGCGGCGACTGCCGGCTCAAGCGCCTCGGCGGCCAGCTCGTTGTTTCCGCGGTCCATCGCGATCGCCGCGAGATTGACCCGATACTGGTCGGTTTGCGGCGCAAGCTCGACGCATCGTTTCCAGAGCTGCTGGGCCTGTTCGGTTTGCCGCAGTCGGGCTCGCAGCAAAGCGCCCACGTGCAGCGCGTCGGGCAGATCGGGATAGCGGGCCAACAGCTCGCCGGCGACGTTTTCCGCTTCCAGCTGCAAGCTTTCCGCGGTGCCCGGCACGGCTGAAGCCGCCAGCGTGATGGTGGGACGCCGGACCTTAGGAGGAGGTGCCCCGTCGGAATCCGCGGACGAACCAGCCGGTTGCTGGGGTGGCGCGGGATTGGGCGCTGGCGCCTGGCGCGAGGC
>JAKEHX010000099.1 GCA_022614795.1 Planctomycetaceae bacterium
GCATCGAAGACATCATCCGCAAGCGCCTCGGCCGCAAAACGATGGGCTTTGGCTCCACGTGCGGCACCAAGAACGAGGCCGATCTGACGGAGTTGCTCCCGCAGGTGCAAACCGAGGATATCCTCGAGTTCGGCATGATCCCCGAGCTCGTCGGCCGTCTGCCGGTGATCTCGTCGCTCGCGCCGCTCGATCACGAGGGTTTGGTGCGCGTGCTCACCGAGCCGAAGAACGCGCTCCTGCGGCAGTACCAGACGCTGTTCGAGATGGAAGATTGCCATCTCGAGTTCTCGCCCGACGCCCTGCACGCGATCGCCAGCAAGGCCTTGGAAAAGAAAACCGGCGCGCGGGGCCTCAGGTCGATTGTTGAGCAGGTAATGACCGATATCATGTTCGAGCTCCCCGACCAGCCAAAGGGAAGCAAGTACGTGATCGACGACGACGTGGTCCGCGGCCGCAAGCGGCTGTTCCCCGTTCAACCGGAGATCATGCAAAAGAGTGCCTAAAGTGGGGCAGGCTTCCAGCCTGCCATTTAACGGCGTCGCAAGCGACGCGGCGAAAAAATCACTGAAACGACGTTCGTGACAATCGTTCCCCTCGGTTGTCGCGAGACGGATGGGACCGACGGCCCGGGACCGGAATTCGCTCCAGTCCCGGGCTGTTTTTCTTTTTGCAGCACAGACTTTAGTCAGTTATTTCGCCGCGGTGCTTGCGACGCGCTCGAACTGTCAGACGGTCACTGCTACATTGTTGCCCAGATGATTCGGCAAGGCGAAAGCGTGACGGCCTTCCGCGCAAACGGCGAAGCCTTCGTCGCCGCCGTGCAGTCGGTGTTCATCACCGAGAACCGGCTGTGGCAGATCGAAACCGAGGCGGGCGTGCTCATCACGACCGAGACTCAGCCGCTTTGTCTGGCCACCGATCGGACGGCTCCAGCCGGGGAGCTGGTGCCGGGCGAGAGCATTCTCCGCCGCGTGGACGGCGAGATCGAGGCCGTGAAAGTGCTCAGCGTGACGGCCACGGACCGCTGCGAAAAGGTCTTCAACCTTGTTGTGGGTCCCGCGGGCCCCGCGGGACCTGACTTGCCCCTCGGCGAGTATACACTTGGCGAGGTCCCGCCCAGCGGTCGGGACCTAGCCAAGGGCGACTGCGAGCTGTTCACTGCCAACGGCTTTCTGGCCCGCAGCAAACCGCCGCCAGTTGCGGTGGACTGACCAGAATCTGATCACAGTTTCGCCGGGGCAAGGGCGAAACGACATACGCAATTTCTGCGAGCCGCCACTCCAGGGTCATTCATGCCCCTTTCGCTTTCAGGCCCGCCATTGATGCGGGGCTGGAACGACGATCGCGCACTTCACGCTATGCTGGGCAAAGCCTACTTGCAATAATGATGGAGGCGTTTTCAAAACCTCGATCACCAATCGGCAAGAGCACCATGGCTTTATCCGAGTTTCTTCGCAATTTGCGCATTGGTGCGAGCTTGCGGCTGCCAACAGTCCAATCGCACGCGTCTGCCGGAGACCCGGCGGCAATTTCAAGGCAGCTTGCGCGGGCAGCACTTTGGCTGACTCCTCGAGCGACCGAAGGATTCGATCCGGACGATTTTCCTAATCTCACCGCGGAACAACAGCGAGACTTGCAGGACAGCGTCGCCCGCTTTCGAGCGATTGCCGGCCAAATTCCGAATAACGCACCAGCTAATGGAGCTCAGCTTCGTGAAGGGTTGGAATCGTTCAACCGGATATTGGAAATCCTCCGTCCCTATGTCGAAGACACTGATGGCGAAAAAGTCCTCCAAATCCTTATGGAAATGAAGTTGCCGGATTTCGTCGTTGGAGCCTATTGCGAGTCGGATGAAGATTCGAGCGGCGACTTGGTACTCGAAATCTGGTTGATCGTAAAGGATGAGGCCGTGAAGATGGATGACTTCTGGAGGCGGATCGACGTGGTTCGCGATGCGATCAACGACCGGCTCCAGCAAGAGAAGATCGAGCGCTGGTGGCACATTCATGTTCGCACCGTCAGCGAACATCTTGAGTCGCTCGCCGAGTCCGAGTTATGAGCATCGCTCAAGATTTGCTCGATCAGGCAAGCCATCTGGTCTCGTTGGAATCAAATCGACCAAAGCAGGCAAGCTTGCGGCGCGCGATTTCCTCCGCGTACTACGCCCTCTTCCATTTGCTCGTTGAGGAAGCTTCCGCAAGTTTCGCGGCCGATCGCGAACTGCGGCTCTTGGTCGCACGGGCCTTTGAGCATGGGGAAATGAAAAAGGCTGCCAAGTCATTCGCTGCGGGGAATTTGCCCAAATACATCTCTGCGGTTACGGGTTCCAGGGTCCCGAAAGACCTGCAAATTGTTGCCAGGGCGTTTGTCGATCTTCAAGAGGCACGTCACGAAGCCGATTACAATTTCAGACAGCGGTTCACTCGCACGGAGGTCCAGGACCACATCAGCGTTGCGAACAACGCGTTCACGGCTTGGAATCGTGTTAGAAAGCAACTAATCGCCCAGGCATTCCTTGCGGCGCTTTTGCTTTTTAGCCGCTGGAACAAGAGAGCGGATGCGTAATCTGTTCACAGCGCCAGCGGCTCGCCGGCGAGCTGTCGCTCGTGGCGCGTCAGGTCGTACATCGCGTGGATCAAGTCGATGTCGCATTGCCGCTGCTGCACATTGCGGCGGCCGAACATCCGCTGCTGGGTCGCCACCATCACCTCCGGCGGCAGCTCGGTCACCTGGCCGAACAAGCGGGCATAGTTGACGAAGCTCGGCACGTTCGTCGTCACGAAGCCATAGACCATCGAGCAGCAGCCGACCATCTTGCCGGTGAAGATGCCCGTGTTGATGGCCGTTTTGGCGTAGTCCCCCATGATGCAGCCGACGAACTGCATGCCCGTGTGGACCTGCTCGCCGCGGTAGTCCATCTTCACGGTGCCATAGGTGTTTTTAAGGTCGCTGTTCGACGTGCCGGCCCCGAGGTTGATCCAGCTCCCCAGGTAGCTGTGGCCGAGGAAGCCGTGGTGCTGCTTGTTGGTGTACGGTTCGACGATCGAGGCTTCGATCTCGCCGCCGATTTTCGTCGTGTGGCCGACGGCGACGGCATCCTTGATCGCCGAGTGTTCGATCACGCGAGCCTTGGGTCCGAGATAGGCCGGGCCGCGGAGGAAGCAGTGCGGGCCGACTTCGGCATTCTCGTCCACGAGGACCGGGCCTTTGCTGGTGTCGGTAACCAGGTACTGCCCGAGCTTGGCGCCATCGGCCGCAAAAACACCGCTGGCCACTTCGCGGAAGCGGCCGCTTTCGAGGCGATGGGCGAGCGCCTCGCCGATCGTTTCCAGGTTGTAGCGGATCACATCGTGCGGATACGCCAGGAGCGGCAGGCGGGCGTCGTGCGTGGGGAGCTTGCCGTGGATCGAATTGCCCAGGTATTTGCCCCAGTGGCCGACGTCGGCATCGGGCGGCGGCGCGGGGCCGTGCGGGGCGATCATCGCGGCGGCCAGCTGCTTGTCGTGATAGACGGCGGCCGTGCTGGCGGCGTCGATCAGCTTGCGTAGCGCGCGGTACGCCGCAACCGACGGCACCAGCCGGGCATTGACCAGGAGGGCCGGCGTTTCGGCGGCCGATTTCGCGCCGTCAATCTTCGGAAAATCGAGCCGCTGGATGGCGGCCAGGTGCGGCCGAATGACGCTCCGCAGCACGCCCCCCGATTCCGCCGCCAGCCGCTCCAGCCAATCGATGAGCCGATAGCTCCCGCAGCCAATTGCATAGGCCGGCCGTCCGAGCGTAATCGGATGGAGCCGGGGGACCTGGTCGTCCTCGAAAACGATGAGCTGCATGGCGGCTGGTGGACGGATTGGAGGGGCAGGCACCCGCAAGTGTAGGGCGCAGGTGGCAGGCTGACCAATCGGAGAAGTCGGAATAAACGGACAGTGGCAGTCCGCCCGAAGTCTGGCGACTTCGGCTACAATCGCCCCGTTATGCATCGATTCCGCAACGTGGCAATTATCGGCGTCGGCCTGATCGGCGGGTCGATCGGCTTGGGGCTGCGCGAGCGGAAGCTGGCGGGGCGCGTCGTCGGTATCGGGCGGAACGCGGATTCGCTCGCCAAGGCCCGGCGGATGGGCTGCGTCCACGAGACGACGACCAGCGTGGCCGAGGGAGTGGCCAAGGCCGATCTGGTCGTCGTTTGCACGCCCGTCGAACAGATTCCCGCCTTCATCGCCCAAGCGGCTGAGCACGCGCCGGCCGGCGCGGTCTTCACCGACGCGGGGAGCACTAAGGCGACGGTCGTGGCCCAGACCGAGGCCCTTCTGCACGCCCGCCTGGACGGCCTCTTGCCCTTCATCGGCAGCCATCCGATCGCCGGCAGCGAGAAAACCGGAGCCGAGGCGGCTCGCGGCGACCTGTTCGAGAAGCGGACCGTCGTGATCACGCCGACGGCCTCGACCGACGACCACGCAACCGCCACGATCGAGCACTTCTGGCGGTCCCTCAAGGGGCGCGTGACGCGGCTCTCGCCGGCGCGGCACGACGAGATCCTCGCCCGCACGAGCCATCTGCCGCATCTGATTGCTTCCGCCCTTGCAGCGGCCACACCGGCGGACATGCTGCCGTTAACGGCCGGCGGCTGGAGCGACACCACGCGGATCGCGGCCGGCGACGCCGAGATGTGGCGGCAAATCCTCCTGGCCAATTCTGTCCAGACCTTGAAGGGGCTGGATGATTTTGAGAGAGTGCTGGCAAGGCTGCGGCAGGCCGTGGAGGCGGGCGACGGGCAGCGTTTGGCCGAGATTCTTGCGGAAGGGAAGGCGCGTCGTGACGCTCTGGGAAGTTGACGTTCACCCGGCCCCCGGCCAGCCGGACCTTTTGGCCCGTGCGGTCGTGGCCTCGGCCGCGGACTTGGGCCTTCCGGATTTCAGCATCGCCGCGGCCCGTGGCTTCCTTGTGCAAGGCGAGATCAGCAAGGGCCAAATCGAGCGCCTGTCGCGCGAGCTATTGGCCGATTTGGTGGTGGAAACGCCGGTCGTGGGAGCATGTGGTCCGCTCGCTCCGCGAGCGGAAGACCTGACTTCAATTCCACCTTGGCGCAAGGACTACCTCTCGCGGAGCGAGAGGACCACAGTCATCCACGTCCTTCCCAAACCCGGCGTTACCGATCCCGTTGCCGCCAGCACGCTGGCCGCCATCGCCGACTTCGGCATCGCAGCCGACGCGGTCGTCACGCTGCGAAAATATTGGGTGACCGGCCTGACCGACGACCAGCGCGAGCTCTTGGCGACGAAGCTCCTGGCCAACGACTCGATCGAGCAGGTCGTCTTCGGTCCGCTGACGATGCGGGAAATCCACCTCGGCTCGCCCTACAAGTTCGAGCTGGTGACGGTGCCGATTCGCGAGCTGAACCCCGGCCAGCTCCAGCA
>JAKEHX010000100.1 GCA_022614795.1 Planctomycetaceae bacterium
AAGGTGGTGCTGGTGGACTTCTGGGCCACCTGGTGCGGCCCGTGCCGCCGCGAGATGCCCCACGTCAAGGAGCTGTATGAAAGGCTGAATGGCAAGGGCTTCGATGTGGTGGGCGTGAGCCTCGACGAAGATCAGGAAGCCCTGGCCGCGTACCTCGAGGAAAACGGGATCCCGTGGGAAACGCTGGCCGGAGACGGGACGCAGGACCTGGCCGAGAAGTACAGCGTCCGCGGCATTCCGACGATGATGCTCATTGACAAGGAAGGCAAGATCGCCGGCGTGGCCCACAGCGTCGGGGCCCTCGCCCCGCTGGTGGACAAACTGCTGTCCGCGCCGGTTGCCGCGCCGAAGTAATATGCGGGGCGCCGCGTCCGACGCGTCGCCTGGCTGTGGGCGGCGGTTCGCGGGCGCGACCCATGGTAGCCGACCCCCTGCCCCTTTGACCTCCTTGCCCTATTCTGTCGCTCTTTTTATCGCGCCGCGGCACCAATAATGCAGTGCACACAAGCGGCAACATAATACGACGAGGGACGCAGACATGGGTTGGTCTTTCCGCATCGGCCGCATCTTCGGCATCGATCTGTACGTCCACGCCACGTTCTTTCTGCTGCCGGTCTGGGTCATGCTGACCCAGTACGCGCGTTCCCAAAGCGTCGAGGCGGCTCTCGTGGAGCTGCTGTTCGTGTTGATCGTCTTCGCCATTATCGTGCTGCATGAGTGCGGCCACGCTCTGGCAGCCCGGCAGTTTGGCGTGCCGACACGCGACATCACGCTTTTGCCCATTGGCGGCGTCGCCCGGCTGGAGCGAATGCCAGAAAATCCCTTGCACGAATTTCTCGTGGCCATCGCGGGCCCGGCCGTGAATGTGGCCCTGGCCCTGCTCCTCCTGGCGTGGCTGATCGCTTCCGGACGCATCGGCAGCCAGCTCGTACTCGATGCCATCGAGGGGCCGCTCGACCAGCGACTCTTCGCGGTCAACGTGCTGCTCGTCGTATTCAATATGATCCCGGCGTTTCCCATGGATGGGGGCCGAGTTCTCCGATCGCTGCTGGCAATGGCCATGAATCCGCTCTCTGCCACGCGGATCGCGGCCGCGATTGGACAGATGTTCGCCGTACTGCTTGGGCTATGGGGACTTTTTTTTGGCGGAGGGCCGTTCCTGGTCCTGATCGCGCTGTTTGTGTGGGTCGGTGCGGCGCAGGAGTCGAGCGCCTCGGAGATTCGCTTTATGCTGCGGGGAGTGCGGGTGAGGCAGGCCATGATCTCCGATTTTCGCGCGGTCGGTCCCTACGATTCGCTCGACGCGGTGGCCCAGCATGTCCTGGCCGGCTTTCAGCAGGATTTCCCCGTCGTCGAGGATGACCACGTGGTGGGTATCATCACCCGCAGCGACCTGCTCAAAGCGCTGGCCGATAGCGGACGGCACGGCCAGGTCGCCGACGTCATGCAGCGCAAGTTCGTGGCCGTCCGTCCCGACGACGCCCTGACCGACGCCTTTGCAAAGCTCCAGAGCTGCGAGTGCTACTCTATGCCCGTCATCCAGGACGGCCAGCTCGTCGGGCTGCTGACGTCGGAAAATGTTGGCGAATACCTGATGATCGACAGCGCCATCCGTCAGCAGTTCCCACGCCCGTCCGCGCCCGTGGCCACTGCACGGCAGCTGCACGAATAGGCGAAATCAGGATCGCGCTTCCGCCCGCAGGTGCTCGGCGACCGAGTCGAACTTGAGCGGGTAGAGCATCTCGCGCAGGCTGGCCAGCAGGTTCGCCACGTCGGCGGAGGCGTAGTTCTCGTCGAGCCACTGGGCAAAGGCGTCGAGCAGCCGCCGCCCTTCGGGCCAGCGGACCGTCATCACGTGGTTGCACTCTTCGAGGAGCTGATAGACGCGGGCCCGCGTGACGCCCAGCGCCTTGGACTGGTTGCGGACCGATTCGGCCTTGGCGCCCACGCCCAGCCGGCCGCGGGCCAGCTTGGAGACCGTGTCGCCGACGTCGATCTCCAGTTGCCTGAGCAGCGGCTCGACTAGCGATTGCTCGACCTCCTCCAGGCCGGGCGGGAACGAGCGGCCTTTGGCCTCGGCCATCCAGTCCTCGACGGCGGCGATGTTTCGCGGCGCGAGGCGCACCGCCAGACCGCCGTTCTGATCGACGTGCGAGAGGAGCTGGTGGACGTTGTGAAAGACCTCCAGCACCACGTTCACGCGCTTTTCGCCGTGCGTCTTGAGCCTGCGGATGTCGCCCAGCGGCTGGTCGAGATAGAAGTTGAGCGGCGTCGTCCAGATCACCGTCGGCAGCGTGGCGAGCGACGGCGCGAGGCGGCCGAGCTGCTCCTGGCCGATCGCATGCTGGCGGGCGGTTCCGCGCCACTTGGCCCAGACCACCTCCGATACGCGACCCGGGTCGAAATTGCCCGACTCGTCGGTGCCGGTGATGGGGGCCGCCTCTTCTTCCCGCAACTCATTGAGCGTATCGGGGCCATTGCTTTCGTCCTTGGTCGCCCGCACGAGCAGCTTGACGAAGGTCATCAGCTTCTTGCGGCCGATGCCCGCGGTCGCGGCCAGCATTGGGAAGGGCGTGTGCAAGAGATCGCGGAGCGTGCGGCCGAGAAAGGCCGTGGGGAGCCGGCGGTCGTTGGGCAGGGCCCAGAAAGCCAGCGGCCTGTCGAGGCGGTCGGAATATTCGGGCGAAAGCAGCGTAGCCTTGACCGTCTCGTAGCTGCTCATCAGCTTGACGTCGTCGGCTGAAGATGGCTTGGGCATTGTGCGGGTTTCTCCTTGGGTCTTCACCGAATCCCGGCGTCTCGCGGCGCGAACTCCGAAAGCACGGGCCGCCGACAGGTTTTCCACGCCTGCCTCAAGCCGCTGGGAAGGGTGAAGGAGAGTTTCTCTATTCCGATACTTGTTCGCAGGAAGGAGTCGAGACTTGCTTCGAGGCAACGATAAAACGCCGCGGGAGGTGCAATAGTTTCGCTGGCAACCTCAATTCCGCGAATCAATCCTTGAGAGTCTCGACCACCAGGGTGGGTCGCTGCTGGGAGTGCGAATTCCGTGGATTTCGCTTGCCCCTGGCAACCACCTCATTTTCTGTCGCACCCTATCGAGCGTCAAGTCGC
>JAKEHX010000101.1 GCA_022614795.1 Planctomycetaceae bacterium
CGAACGATTGGCTGAGGGGAATCCCGTAACGCTCGGAAAGTCGCCGCATCGTAGCGGCATGGGCTTTGTTCGCCATGGCTGGCCTCCTCGTGGCACAGTTTGCGTAAAGTGCGCAGTCAATGCACACAGATAGGAACGCAGCCGTGCCCTCATATCTTAATAGGCGGCCAAGCGAAGAATCTTCCCGGTCCGGGCAGAAAATTCTTGCTACCGCGGCTGACCGGGGCCAGCACGAGGGAAGCGGTAGCCGAGTTGCCAGAAATCGGGCGATCGCCAGAGCGGCGGTGGGATTTCCTGAAGTCTGGCGACTTCAGCTACGCGAATTGCGGGATTTCCTGAAGTCTGGCGACTTCAGCTACGTGAATTGCAGAGTTTCCTGAAGTCTGGCGACTTCAGCTACGTTCAAAACAGCCGCTACGGCAGCTCAAAAACCGACTGGATCTTCACGATCGCATAGTCGTCGGGGAACGTGTGGAACGCCTGGACGAGGAGGCTGCGGTTGCGGCTTTCGGCGTGGATATAGCTGATCGCCCCCAGGGCCATGCGGCCGCTGGAATCGAACGTATGGATCAACCCCTGTTTATCTCCGTCCTTGGTCAATTCCTCCTGGAACGCCCAGAACAGCTCCGGCGCGACCGACTCCAGCTGAAAGCTGGTCTGATAGACGATCCCGCCGCGGCATTCGACGCGGTCGCTGCGCTCCCCCTTCAATCGATACGACAAGAGCCGCCGCCGCTGGGGCAGCGGATGCTGGGCGGAGCAGGCGACCTCGGTCAGCGTGAGGCCGCGATAGCGCCACGTCACCACGTGGCCGGCCGTGGTGATCTCGATGCGGGCCGTGTAGTCGCCGCGCGTGAGCGAGCGGGACTTGTGCACTTCGAACAGCTCAGGGTGCAAAGCCCGGCCGAAGAGCTGAAACGCGAGTTCGGCGACTTTTGGTCGTACGGACAACACGGCTGCGAGTTCCCGAGGTGGCGGTGATCCTGAGTTAAATGCGTTCCTGAGGCGGCGGAGTTTTTTGCGGTTGCGGATCGCTCACAGCACAGCGGCAATTCCCGGATGCGCAGTGCTCAAGGTGCGTGTTCTTTAGGTGCGTGGGTATTATACGACCGATTTGCCAAGCCAACAAAGCCACTTTGCCGGCAACTTCGAATGCGCGCGGATTGCCTCTTGACACAAGCCGCGGCGTTGCTCTTTTCGGCACGGGCCGCCTCGCCCGAGGGCGTGAAAAATCGCGCGGGCTGGCGGAGAAAAGCAGAATCGCCCGCCGGCGTTTTTCGCTGACGGGCGATCCCGAGGGCGGGGTGGATGTATTGGAACAGCTTCCGGTCTACGCTCAATTTGCGCTTTGCAATTACTACTTCGCAATTTGCAATGGATTGCCGTTCCGATTGCAAATTGCAAAGCAGGAAATGCAAATTTCAAATTGGTTTGCCTGGCAGGCTGGAAGCCCGCCCCACTAGTCCGCGGCCAGGCCTGGAACGACGGCGCGGGTCGGCGTGCGGACCGTGTTGTCGTGCGACATCACCTTCGCGTCGCCGACGAAGTAGGTATTGAAATCGGCGACCACGAGGTTATAGGTAGCCGCTTCCGTGCCGGTCTCGACGGACTTGACATAAGCCGGCCCTTCAGCCGTGTGCAAGATTTGCCCGGACGCCAGATTGCGGGCTTTGGTCCAGCCCTGTCCGGCGACCCAGAATAAATGGCCGCCGCTGGTCTGGAAATCTTCCCTGGCCGCTTCGATCTTGACCAGCTTGCCGCTGGGGCGGACGGTCGTGCGGAGGACCGGCTTATAGGCCAGCTCGCCCGTTTCCGCATGCTGCGACAAGACCAGGTCGCCGACGCGGACTTGCTCGATGGCCAGCGGGCCTTTCGCGGTCCAGACGGGCGTTCCCGCCGCCAGGCAATCATGCGCCTGCGAAGAGCCGCCGCCTCCGGAGCCGCCCCCCAGGCCGCTGACGTCGGCTGACGACCGATCGACCATCGCCACGCTGCGGGAGCGCTGCACGATCGACACCGGCTTCGACCCGGCGACAAACACCTCGTTCTGATCGTTCCACCACGTCCACCAGGCATCCGGATCGGCCGGCAGATCAACGCCGGTCGCCGTCTTCAGGACCCACGCCAGCCGCTCGTTGAGCGCCGCCGTGAACCGGTTCTGGGCGGCGGCGGCCTGTTCCAGGCGCGTCGCCGTGGCGCCGACATCCTCGACCATCCGGCTTTCGGTTTCGCGGCCATCCCCGCCGGGCACCCGAATGCGCTGATACTCGGTGTCCAGCAGCATCACCTGCTGCTGGTTCTCGCCTTCGCGGACGAACGCGTGCCGATAGCCGATGCGGCCTCGCGGCAGGTTGACGGCGACAAACCGCGATACGACCGGCGAATACATCGAGCCGACGAGCTGCGGGACGAAGGCGTCGTGGGTCCGCTGAGCAAGTGCCTGGGCAGCCGCTTCGCGCACCGCTTCGGCCGGCCACAAGACGGCGATTTTCGCCAGCGACTGGGCGGCTGCATGATCTTCGATGGCCGCAATCGCCGCGACCGCGAGCAGGGCGACCTCGTCCTTGGCGCCCGCGAAGACATCCTCGATCGCCGGAATCGCCGACGCATCGCGAATCTCCTGCAATTTGCCGGCGGCAAAAGTGCGGCGCTGCTGGCTACGGCTTTCGAGCCCTTCGCGGATTTCTGCAAGGAGCGGCCGCCACTTCGCCAGTGATTCGCGCCGCGCCGTTTCTTCACTGCGATCGCGGGCGATCTCCTGCTGGCTGATCCAGTTGCCCCCCTGGCGCACGAAGCCGAGCCGCTGGCGGGCGGCTGCGTGCTCGGGATTAAGATCGATGACCCGCATCAGGTGGGCCCGCTCCTGGTCGGCGAGCTTTTCCGCGGCACACCAATCGGCCAGCTGCAAATGGCCGGCGATCGTATCCGGGGTTGCTTCCCGCTCGCGCTCGTAGCGGGCCAGCGTCCAGGCTGCCTTGGAGGTCTTGAGAAACTCATCGTGTTTCAGCCAGCCGCGCCTGGCATCCTTGACATATCCCAATTGCCAACGGGCGGGGGCATACTCCGGCGCCTGGGCCGCTGCCTCGTCGAGTAGCGCGCGCCGCGCCGACTCCGAGCCGTAGATTTCCCGCTGCAAGGCTTCGCGCACCGCGGATGCGGCAGCGGGGTATTTGAGATCGCTGGGGTCCGCGGCCGAGCTTGTGCCGGCCAGCGGCAGCACCAGACTTGTCAGACCGATCGCGGGAGCCGCTACCCACAGCGTAGCCCACCGCCAGAAAAACCGCGCAGGACGAAGCGCCGACATAGGTTCCTCCTCTTCAGCAATAGCGTTCCGAAGTGGCGGCGTTTGCGAAAAGCAAGTAGCGAGAATCAGCCGCCCACAAATTGCCCCTAACGACGCATATCGTACGTCCGGGCGAGGTGGAACGCAACAATCTGGCAGTGGTCAGTTGTCAGTGGGAGGAAATCGGTCCGCGTCCGACCTCCCCCCAACTGACAACTGACTACATACGACTGACAAAGACCGTCACTCCTCCACCGCGATTCGCCACATCCGAATGACGTAGTCGTTCTCCGCCACCCAGTCGTTGGTGTCCTCGTCGGGCTTCCAGATGCCGCCGGCAGAAAAGACGTGCTGGCCGTCCGGCGCGATGGCCAGCGTGTTGAAGATGTGCTTCTCGTGCTGGACCATGGCGACTTGTTTTGCGGTCTCGACGCTCCACATCCGCATCGTCCGGTCATAGCTGCCGGAGACGATGTGCTGGCTGTCGGGCGTGAAGACGAGGTCGCGCACGCGGTCGGTGTGGCCCACAAGCCGGGCGTTTTCGACGAGATGTTCCGGGTCATACAGACGCACGCTCCCGTCGCGCAGGCCGGCGGCGATATGCCGGCCGTCGGGCGACACGGCCAGGCAGTGCGGCAGCTCAGGCTGAGAAAGCGATTTGAGCAATTCGCCGGTGGCGGCGCTCCACAGCTTGAGCTGGGCATCGAAACTGGCCGTGACGATCCGCTCGCCGCTGGGCAGAAACACGCCGTCGGTGACCCAGCCGCTGTGTCCGTCCAACGTCTGCACCAGTTCGCCCGTCGCGGCGTTCCACAGTTTGGCCGTATTGTCGCACCCGGTGGTGAGGACCTTCGTTTCATCCGGCGACAAGGCGACGTGGAGGACGCCGCCGGGATGAGCATCGAATTCCTTTACGCCCCCCGCGCCGCTGCGATTGATCCGCAGCTTGCCGTCGAAATCGCCGCTGACAACCAAACTGCCGTCGCGGCTGGAGGCGACCACGACGGGCCGCTCGCGGCGATGGCCGCTCATGGCCCGCCGCGTGAATCGCGGCTCGACATCGCGGGCCAGCACGGTGCCGTCGGCCGAGCCGGAGACGACGGTTTCTCCGTCATTGGCGAGTGCCAGCGACGTCACGTGTGCTCCGTGGCCGGGGATTTGGAGGACCTCGGTGATGGCCTTGTCTGCTTCGGACCCAGAGGCGGGGCCGCCTTCCAGCCACCATAGCGAGACGGTCTTGTCCGCGCTGCCGGCGGCGAGGGTCGTGCTGTCGTCGGTGAA
The DNA here is from genome assembly GCA_022614795.1 of Planctomycetaceae bacterium. Classification (GTDB taxonomy): domain Bacteria; phylum Planctomycetota; class Planctomycetia; order Pirellulales; family Pirellulaceae; genus CAYLLN01. The sequence continues at coordinate 4,565 of JAKEHX010000101.1, forward strand.
GTCCAGAGCGTGGACAAAGCCCTGGAAGTCGCGGATTTCCGCGGCGGTCTGTCCGCTGGGAAACGAATAGATCTTGATCGCTCCCTTGGTCCAGTCGCCGCCGCCGACCGCCAGCCATTTGCCGCTGGGCGAGATCGCGACCGAGTACGCGGTGCCCACCGCCGCGGGGATCGTCTTGTACGGCTTCCCCTCGCGGGCATTCCAGATTTTCACGCGGGTGTCGCGAGCGCAGGAAACCACAAACTGGCCGTCGGGCGAGAAGGCCAGCCCGCGGATCTCGCCCGTGTGCCCTGCCAGGCGATGTTTGCGGACGAGCTTGTCTCCCTGGATTTCGCTCAAGATCACCACGTTGTCCTTGCCGGCTGACGCGGCGGTCTGGCCGTCGGGCGAAATCGCCAGGCAACTGACCGGCCCGGCATGAAACTCGGCGACGTAAATCTGTTTGCCTTCGGCCAGGTTCCACAAAATCAGCGTCTTGTCGTCCGATCCGCTGATGGCCCGCTGGTCATCGGGCAGCATGACGAGCGATGAAACCGGGCCCTTATGGCCGGCGAGCGTCCCCTTGAGAACGTGGAGGTCGGTGTCCCAAATGCGAATCTTGCGGTCGTTGGAGGCGGTAAGAAAGCGGCTGGTATCGCTGGTGAAAGCGATTGCTCGAACGTCATCGTCGTGGAGCTTGAGCAAAGCGAGCCGCTCGCCGCTTTCCGTGTTCCACAGCATGACGGCCTGGTCCGCGCTTCCCGACGCGAGCAGCTTGCCGCTGCGGGCCAGGGCCACGGCCATTACATATTCCTCATGCCCCCGGAATCGCTTCCAAAGGACGGGTTGGAGCTTGCGGGCCGCCGAGCGCGCGGGTGCGGCTGGCCTCAGGGCGGATTCGAGGTTCCACAGATGCGCCGCGCCCGGCTGCCCGCTGGGTCCGCCGCCGGTGAGAGCGAGAGAAGAGTCGGAGGAGAATGCGGTCGCGTAGATATAGGGAGCGCCGGTCGACAATTCGACAGCCACTTGCCGGGCGACGAGGTCGATCACGGCGCAGTTGCCGGCGCGGGAAGACGGGTTGGGCGCCTTGTCGGGATTGGCCAGTGCGGCAAGGGCCCGCGTGCCATCGCGATTGACCGATAGGCTCTCGATCCAGTAGCCGTCGAATCCGCCGAATTCGAAGACCTTCGTTTTCGTCACCGCGTCCCAGAGGCGGATGGCGCCGTCGCGCCCGCCTGAAAGGAGCTGCCCCTGGCCGACGTAGGCCACCGACAGAGCCGCGCCTTGATGGGCCGCAATCTCGCCCGCCGACGCGCCGGTTTCGGCGTTCCAGAGGCGAATCTTGCCGTCAAATCCGGCGGTGGCGGCTGATTTGCCATCGGGGGCCAGTGCGGCGTCCCAAATCCACTCCCCCTGTTCGATTTTCTGCGGAGTGCCGATGGCCTCGAGTGTTTCGAGGTTCCAGAAGCGGACGGTCCTGTCGAAGCCGGACGTAACGGCCAGCTTGCCGTCGCGCGAGACATCGATGGCAGTGACGGGGCCTTCGTGGCCGGCAAACGACTTCAGCTCCTGGGGTTTGGCGACATCCCACAGCTTGACGCTGCCGTCGTAGGCACTGGTCAAGAGGCGGCCGTCGGGCAGGAACCGGGCCCGATAGATTCCTTGCTTATGGCCTTTCCACGAGCGGACGAGCAGCCTGGTCTGCGTGTCATGGAGGTTGATCACGCCGTCCCAGCCGACGGTGACGAAGCGTCTGTCGTCGGGTGCGAAGGCGACGCCGCGGACGTCGGAATGATGGTCGCCGACGCGGCCCAAGAGGTTCCGCGGAGGCGCCCGCCGAGCCGCCTCGTTTGGCCTGAGCCCGGATGGATCGCTGGGCAGTGTGATGTTGGCCCGTGCGGCGTCCGCCACGCGCGGCGGATTGTTCATCAAGCGGGCAGTAACGGCCACCTTGGTGCCGCGCTTCATCGTTACCTGGCCACGATCGATGACGACGTTGTTCCGGTTGCCGGAGAGGACGATCGAGTAGTCGCCCGTCGGCAGCCGCACGACCTTCGTGCCGGTGTCGAGGTCGAGCACGCGGACGTGGCCGTTTTCACCGATCACTTCGATCTGGATGTTATCGACGTGCGACGTGACTTCGAGCGTCCCCTGGTTCGTGGCGACATAGACGATTCCGGCTGCGGCGGCTAAGAACCCGCCGAGGACCAGGAGGATGAGCGTCGTTGCCAGGAACATCTTGGCCCGGTCGCGGCGCTCCTGAGCGAGGACGGCTTCGGGATATTTGACGACTTGAGCGGTGGGGGGTGCAAAGCTCGCAGACGGCGAGACAGCGGGAAGGAGAGACGGAGCGACGGAGGGGCTGACGGTGCCCGCATGGCTTGTCTCTCCGTCTCTCCGTCTCTCTGTCTCTCCGTCGGACGCAGCGCCACCGAGGGCGTTCCCTACAGCGTCACCCGGCAGTCCGCTCAATATGTAATCCAGCGCCCGCGCCACTTCCTGCATCGTCTGAGGCCGGTCGCCGATCTGCTTGGCCAGCATCTTGCGGCACAGGCGCTCCAGCGGCGAATCGGCCAGCTCTTTCCGCCACTGGCCAACGGGCGTTGGTTCTTTCGTGGCGATCTGGCCGATGACGCTCATCATCGTCCCCTGGAACGGCAATTTGCCGGTGATCATCTCGTAGAGCACGACCCCCAGGCTGTAGATGTCGCTGGCCGAGCCGATCTTCGCAGGATCGCCGTCGATCTGTTCGGGCGACATGTACGCCGGCGAACCGACGATCGTGCCGGTCTTGGTCAGCCGCAGCTCGTCGTTCTCTTCGCGGTAGGCGAGGCCGAAGTCCATCAGCACCGGCTCCCCTTCGGCGTCGAGCATGATGTTACCCGGCTTGAGGTCGCGATGGATGACGCCGGCGGAGTGGGCCTTGCCCAGGGCGAGTGCGAGCTTGCGGGCGATCGTGGCGATTTCGCGGGGCGTGAACGTGCGGCCGGCGCGCAGCTCCTCGGCCAGCGTACGGCCCTCGATATAGGCCATCGTGATGTAATGCACGCCATCGACGCGGCCCACGTCATAAACCGGGCAGATATTGGCGTGGCGCAGCGTGGCGGCCGAGCGGGCCTCGCGGAGAAATCGATCGCGCATGTCGGGGTTGCTTTCGTCGCTGAACTTGGGAATCTTCAGGGCGACTTGCCGCTGAAGACTGGGGTCGTAGGCGAGATAGACGCTGCCCATGGCCCCTTGGCCGAGCAGTCGCTGAATTTCGTAGCGGCCGAAGTGCTCGAGTGGCGAGCGGGGGGCGTCAGCCTCCCGATGGCTCTGCCCGTGCGCGCCGGCAAACCTATCGGGGAGCTGACGCTCCCCGCTCGCCAGCGTGCTGACGATGGTCTCGCCCAGGAGGACGCTGCGGGCCGTGTCGTGCGCGCTTTGCATCTGGGACTGCTCGCCGTGCGTCGGGCCGGCAAGCTGTTCGACGAAGCTGGCGGCGTCGAAGAACTCGCGCAGCTGGACTTCCAGGTCTGGATTGGCGGCAATCAGGCTTGTGGGCGAAACGGCCTCTCCCTGGTCGAGCCGCTGGAAGTAGTCGGCCAGCAGGGCGTCGATAGGGTCGGTAGTTTGAGGTGGGGCGGACATGGCGTTTGCAAAATGTCGAATGTCGAAAGTCAAATGACGAAGGAATGACGAAGCTCGAATGATGAACGAATCTCAATACCACTTCGAACATTCGGTATTCGACATTGATTCGTCATTTGAATTTCGACATTCGTCATTGGGCGTCCTCCTGCATCGTTTTCCGCAATTGAATCAATCCCCGCTTCACCAGCCCGGCGGCGGCGACGCTGGTGCGGTTCATGCGCTCGGCGATTTCCGCGAGCGAGCGGCCTTCGAGATAACGAAGGCGGACCGCTTCGCGCTGGTCGTCGGGCAGGTCTTGCAAGGCCGCGGCCAGGCGGGCGGCGCTTTCGCCCACGAGCACGCGCTGGCTGGGCGAGCTGGCACGCAGCTGCGCCGCCAACTGTTCCGTGTCCAGCGCGATCTCGCGGCCGGCCGCCCGCTTGCCGGTCTTCAAGTGGTCGCGAATCGCGTCCTGAATGTTGTGTTCGTGAATCGTCCGCAGCCAGGCGATGAACTGCCCCTCTTCGCGGCCGTCAAACTGCGGCAGCCGGCCGAGAACGGAGAGGCAGGTTTGCTGCACAAGGTCCGACGCATCGAGCCGGGCCGCGAGGTTCTGATCCAACAACCGCTGGGCCAGAATCCGCAAATAGGGGCGGTATTTTTCCAGCAGGACGCCAGCCGCCTCCGCGTCGCCCGAGCGGGCACGGTAAACCAGATCGGCGACGATGGTCGGTGTGGCTTCCATGTGCGGATGCACCGGCTGGCAAGCGAACCACGGCACTGATGGAATAGGCTCTATTGGAGCGCGGGCTAGGCGCGCTGTCGAGCAGATTTTCTGTAAATGGTGTGGGGGTAAAGAGTTAGGTGAGTGGTGAGTGGTCGAGTGGTGAGTGGTGGGGAAGGGCGGTTGCCTCGCGCCGGCTCGCAGATGGGCGCGCCGCTAGCGGGCGGCGAACTGCCGGGCTTGGGCCACGATGTCGCAGCCGACCATCGCGCTCCAGGCCGCCAGCAGTTGGCGAGCGATCGGACCGGGCCGGCCCGTGGCAATCGGCCGGCCATCGAGGCGCGTCACCGGGATGATGCAAGGAGAAGTGCTGCACAGGAGCACTTCATCGGCCGCTGCCACGTCGTCGGTCGTCAAGTCGCGGTGCGAAAATGGAATGCGAAGCCCCAATGCCAGCTCTTCGATCACCGCGACGGTCACTCCCGGCAGAATGCGCTCGCGCGGCGGCGAGACGAGCCCTACGTCGCGATAGTAAACAAGAATGTTCGCGGTCGAAGCCTCCGTCACAAAGCCCCGTTCGTCGAGCAGTAGCGCCCTTGCGCCCGGCTCCCGCTCGCGCGCTTGCCGGTCGGCCAGGAAGTAATGCATGCGGCTGCGGCATTTAAGCTCGGCAGGCCAACACGCGGCGGGCACTTGCTGAATGTCGCTGACCACGAGCGACTCGCCCGTTTCGTACTTGGCGGCAAACGCGGCAAACGGCAGCGGCTGGGTGTGGATGCCGACCGTCGGTCCCTTGTGGCGGGCCACGGCGGCAAAGGCCGCGTACGGCCCTGGCGTGACGAAGATCGACAGCCCCAGGTCGTCCCCCTCGTCCAGCAGCTTGTGGTTTTGCGCGGCCAGGTCGGTGGCAATCTTAGCGAACTCGTCGCGCGCCAGGCCCGGATCGACGCCGATAATCGCCAGCGACCGGGCCAGCCGATCCAGATGCAGGTCGAGGCGGAAGAGCTGGCCGCCAAAGGTCCGTAGTTGCTCGGCGACGGCGACTCCCTGCATGAAGCCGCCGTCAAACACGCTCACGGCGGCCTGACTGGCCAGGAGCCACTTGCCATTGAGATAGGCGGTCGGTTCGGGCATGGTTGCGAAAACTGAAGGGCTACCTCCGCTCGCCGGATTCCTCAGGGGGCTCTAGTCTTGCGAAGACAGCGCCCCCCGCTCGCCAACAACTGACGCTCCACGCTCGCCAGCTGACGCCCCCAGCTCGCCCTCGCCACGCCACAGGACAACCTCCCTGGTCCGGCTGACGATCGGCTCGGAGTAGAGATAGGCGTCGTCGTCGTGCGTTTTCCCGACCAGATGGGTCACGTCGATCTCTTCAATCAGGGCGTTCTGCTCGGGGGTCAGGAGGTTGCGCCCAACCAGGCCACTGTAACCCAGGGCGGCCGGGTCGTAGCACTTCTCGATCCAAGCATAGCGGGCCAGCACCGGGTCGCAATAGTTCCGCGTGATCAGCCAGTGTTCGGCCACCGGCAGGGCCTGGCCATGATAGCGGCCCGGCAGGAGCCAGTCGTCGTGCTCGGCGGCTGCCCACAAGGCGACGCGAATTGGCCGCTCGACGGCCGCCACGCGCACGCCGCATAGCTCGCCGCCGCCCAATAGATGCAGCGAACCGGCGATAATCCGGGCCCCAAAGCTGTAGCCCACCAGGCCCACGCGCACTTCCGGCTTGATCGGCGCGAGAAAGCGGGCCAGGTAGTAAGCATCGGTGTCGGCCCGATCGGCCTTGCTGCGGACGTCGCGCAGCGGTCCGTGGATCTTGTCGCTGGGCCACGACCAGATGACGAACCGCACCGGCTGGGCATCGTCGTAGCGGCCAGCTAGCTGAAAGTACGCATCCAAGCCGTCGCGCAGGGCGAGCGAGCTGTCGACCTGGTTGCCGTGGACGTACATCGCCGTCACGATCCTCGCCGAGTCGGTGTCATAAAACTCGCTCGACGATGCCGTGCTCCACTGCGGAGCGGGCCAATCGAATTTCCACACCGTCCATTGCGGCTCAATCTCATCGCCGCTGGGGCAGCCCAGGCAGCGCGTGTTCACGGCCCAGATTTCATCCTGCGGCCGGACCCGAAATTCCTGGCAAACTTGCGGCTGCTCCGCCAGCGCGATGCGCGCGGCCAGCGAGCAGCACAGCGCCGCCAGAACAAATGCCAGAACGAGGAGACAGCGGCGGCGCGATGCCAGCCGGGGGCGAGGGGAACTCATGGTGCGGAGGCTCGATGATTGTCGAAGCTGCGGGGGACTGCGCCGTTCATCCCGCTTTGGCGCCGTCAGCCGCAAGTTCCACTGTAATCGCACGTCGTCCGGATCGATCAGCTCGGCGCGAAGCTGGGAGTGCTGCGGGCAAGTTGTCGCCCGTCCGCCACGGCATAGCCGGCAAGTTCGTCACGGCCAGCGGGCGGGCGAGGCGGAAAAGCGACGGTTGCGTTTGCACCTCAAGAGGTGCGAGGTAGAGTTGCCTGGCTTTTTCGACCGCTGGAGCACTGGCGGCGGACGTGACGCACGGGAGGTTAGCGATGAAGAAAGCGATTTTGCTGACGTTAGCGGCACTGGTCGTGGCGAGCCTGACGGGGTGCCACTTGTGCCGGGGCTGGTTCAACCGGGGCGATGACTGCGCGCCGCCGCCGGCCGCGTGCCCGCCGGGAGTGCCGCGGGCCACGATGATGATCCCCAGTTCGCCGCAGATTCTGCCGGGTCCGATCGAGGTCGCGCCGGTGCAGTAGCGCTCATCCGCCTGTTGCGCGAGCGGAAAGTACTGTGGTCCGCTCGCTCTGCGAGCGGAAAGTCCCGCCCGGCGGTCGGGACGTACTTTTGATCCATTATCCGGCCGTGATTTGCGGAAAACGCGGCCGGAACGCTCCACCGTGAGAAGTGCGCACCGGCCAAGACGCCTTCTCACGGTGGAAGCGCGGAACACTGCACGCGCGCGATTCGCCACAATGAGCGTGCCAGCGGACTGGGAACGCTAATCAACACTGATCTGTATGATTAG
>JAKEHX010000102.1 GCA_022614795.1 Planctomycetaceae bacterium
GACGGTCCTTCCAGAAAAATGATCTTCGGCATTCTGGCCAGGATCGCTGCTTCGACGTGGCGGGCAACGGCGGGCGAGTGGTGCCGAACGGGGAACCAGTAGAGCGGCTCGGCCAAGACAGCGTCGGTCTGGCGCTGGATCGCCTCTTCGCGGCGCAGGTCGGTGGCGGAGATTGTTGTTGCCATCACTTCACCATCTCCAGGACCACGTCGTGGAATTCCTGCCACGACTTGTCCTTCGCGGCCCGTTTCTTGGCGACGATCACCGCGTACTCTTTGAGGGCCTCCAGGTCCGCCTTGTCTTCCTTGACGATCGAGCCAATCAGATTGCGGGCGATGTCCGCGGGCGTCACCTGGCCGCTGCCGAAGAAGCGGGCGGAGAGGGCCGCGTCGAGGGCCACGCCGATGGCCTCGGCCGTGCTGAGCGTCGTCGAGGGCTTTTTGATGCTCACGCCATCGGTGGTCTTGCCGCTGCGAATCTCGCGAAAGACGGTGGCCAGCAGCTGGATGATCGGCGGGGCGATCCGCGTGGGCAGGTTGTACCGCTGGATCAACTCGGCCGAGCGCTGCTGGACGATTTCGATCTCCGTCTTCTGGTCGCCGACGATCGGGATGTGGACGTAATTGAACCGCCGCTTGAGCGCCGCCGACAACTCGTTGACACCCTGATCGCGCGTGTTGGCCGTGGCGATAATGTTGAAGCCCGTCTTGGCCCAGACCATGTTGGCGTCGGGCAGCTCCGGAATGGCGATGGCCTTGTCGGACAGGATCGAGACCAGTGCGTCCTGCACGTCCGGCACGCAGCGGGTGATTTCCTCGAACCGCAGCAAGGCCCCCGAGCGCATCGCCAGCATCGTCGGCGATGGAATCAGATTTTCCGGCCGCGGCCCCTCGGCAATGACGCGGGCGATGTTCCACGAATACTTGATGTGCTCCTCCGTGGTGCCGGCAGTGCCCTGAATGGTGAGCGTCGAGTTGCCGCAGATCGCCGCGGACAGGTGCTCCGACAGCCAGCTCTTGCCGGTGCCCGGCTCGCCGACGAGCAACAGTGCCCGCTCCGAGGCCAGCGTGACAATCGCCCGCTCGACGATCCCGTCGTCGCCGAAGAACTTGCGCGTAATCGGCACGTCCATGGCTTTGCCGCCGATATCGGCCTTGAGTGTGACGCCGCCGACCACGTAGCGCAGCACGCTCCGCGGCGACAGCCGCCAGGAGGCGGGGCGCTCGTCCTTGTCGTTCTGCGCCAGAGCCGCGAGCTGGTCGGCGTAGCGGACCTCCGCCGGTTCGCGGAGCTGGTCGGAAACCTGCGCGCCGTTGGTTGGTTCGGCCTGAGCTGGTGTTTCGTCGGAGGGTTTCGTTTTCTTGGCCATTGGTCCGGGCTGCTTGGAGGTCGTCGTCTGGAATGCGGAGTTTCACGTTGAAGGCCGAGGGGATTCTGTGGTCACGTCCATTTCCGACAGCAATTGGTCGCGCTCGCGGTCACGTTGCGCATAGGCTTCTTTGCAGATCTCGGCGAGACAAGGATCGTCAGCATAGCTCCCGGCAATGCACAGCAAGCCCGCGGGTTGCGGCTTCGACGAGCCTTCGTGATTAGAAACGTTACCGGCGTTCGTCCGATCTGCGTTCATCGTCCTTCCCCTCAAAACTTGAGCGCCTTGAGCAACTGGCTCCGGTCGATGCTTTTGTCGGAAATCGTCAGGTACTTCGGACCGCTCTCCTCAATGACCGCCAGCGGCTGGAGCACCAGACGGCACAGCTCGTAGTGCATCAGGCCCGCCAACGGAGGGCGGGACTTCTTCTTCCGCAGCTGGTTGAGCGCGGCGGCCAGCGCCTCCCCCTCGATTCCCGGCGAGACCACGGCGTCGAGCGTTGCCCGGCCGGCCGTTACAGGATAGACGGCCTGGCCCGTCTCCTCGCGCAACTCCGGCTCGCCAATCTGCCAGTCGGTCAGCACGATCTCCTCCTGCATTTCCACTTCCAGGTCGAACGGGCTCGTCTCGTGTCGGGCCAGCCGGTCCAAGGCCGGCTGCGGCTGCCACGCCACAAAGCGGGCCCATTCGGTGAAGGGGTCGCCGGTCGTCACTCGGCTCTCGTCCTTGAGGCTGATGCGTCCGCCGCCGAATTCGTCCACTGCGACGAGAGCGTTGTCTAGCACCACGACCTTGCGGTCCAGAAAGACGCTGGCGTTGAACTTTTGCTTTTGCGGCAGATGCAGAAATCCTTCCGGCGGCAACTCAACGCCCTGTTTGACCGGGAAGATGCACGACCAGGCCAGCCGCTGCCCGGCCGGCAGCTCGCCGGAGGGGAGCTTTGCGGCAGCGGTCGTGCGAAGGCGAAAGTCGAAGGCGACAAAGGCGCCTGCCGCCACTTTCTTCCCGACGCCGACCGTGACGACTTCCAGCCGCGCAACCGGCACATTCGGCGGCGTCCAGAGCAAGCGGTCGTAAAGAAGCTGGTCCCCTTCGCGGATCGCCCGCGCCAATCCGCGGGCCAAGAGCCAGGCCCGATTCAGGAAAAACATCAGCCGCTTGCGCGAGAAATCGACGGCGTTGCGCGTGAAGCGCCCCAGCTCTTCGCTAGCGATCCTAAGTGTCGAGGCCAGTCGCAAGAGCTGCATCCGCGACGCCTCCTGCATCGCCAGGCCCAGCGCTACGCGAGTCGCCTCCGAGGCGGTCGTTAGCCCCGTCAGCAGCAGCTCCTCGACCGCCCCCGCCAATTGTTCAAGTAGCGGCAGCAACTTTTGCGTCTGCTTGTCGGCCAGCGAAGTCATGGTTCCTCTTCATTCTGTTCGTCCTCGTCGTCGTCCTCGACAAACTCGACAGGACTCACAATCGCTGGAAGCTGTGCGGCGGCCGTTTCCAGCGTCAGCAATCGTTCAAACACGCGCAGGCTGGTCTGTGCCCGCAACAGGGCTGCCGCCGCGCTGCGGTCATCGTTCTCGATCGCCTTGACCAGCGTGGAAAGCTGGCCGGCCACATGGGCTGCGCCAATCCGTTCCAGCTCCTCGCGGATCACGCCCAGCTTCGACAGCCGCTGCGGCCCAACTGCCCGCAGACCGCGCGCACCGAGATCCTCCAGCTCGCGCCGGAGCTGCTCGAGGGTGAAGACGATTTCGTCGAGGTCACTCGTCATTGGTCACTCGTCACTTGTGTCACTTGTCATTTGTGAGTTGTCAGCGGCTTTACATTGTGTCTTTCAAGTGACCAATGACAAATGACAAATGACGAAATTCACATCGCGTAATAATCCTCCGGAATCGTTTCCGTCGGCCGCCAATCGACCTCGCCCGCCTCCGCTCCTTTGTAGCGCAGGAAGGCCTCGCTCATGACATCCTTGTCGAGGATCGGCTTTTGACTGGCGCTGGCGGCGATCCAGGCATCGGCCGTGGCGGGGTCGAGCTGGCCTGCCTTCGACAGGCCGACGAGCAGCACCAGCAGGTGCTTGCAAATGGCGCCGCGCAGGCCGCCGCAGATGTTGAGATTCTGCGTGCAGCAGGCGAAAACGCCGTTGGATCCCAAGCGGCACGAATAGACCAGGTCGGGGTCGGTCTGGCTCTTGATGACGCCAATCACATGGTCGGGCGTCACCTCGGCGAAGAGCTTGAACGTGTCGGCCTTGAGC
>JAKEHX010000103.1 GCA_022614795.1 Planctomycetaceae bacterium
AGAGGTTGTGAATCTTTCGTAGCTGAAGTCGCCAGACTTCAGGTTTTTCCGCGGATTCGGAACTCTGGCGAGTTCCGCTACGGGATTCATTCACAACCTCTTAGTACTTAGTACTAAGTACGGAGCACGAGCGGCCGCGTTCGACTCGGAAACGATTCACTCCCGATCATGCGAAAACGCAAACGCAAGCAAGAGGAAGTCGAACTCAATCTGGCCGCCATGCTCGACATGGCGTTCCAGCTTTTGACGTTCTTCATCCTGACCTTCCGCCCCGCGCCGGTCGAAGGGCAGGTGTTCTTGCGCATGCCGCTGCCTCAGCCTGTTGCCGCTAGGCAGATCGGCGAGACGGCTGGGCAAAATCCCGAGAGCACCAACCCGCTCGCTGCACTCGATACGCTCGTGATTTCGGCCGTTTCCAACGAAACGGGCGGCCTGCGGCAAATCGTCATCGGCGACACCACGCTGAACAGCAGCCTGCCTGCCCTCGACCGGAAGCTGAGCCAGTTGCTGGCGGCCGAAGGAAGCGCGTTCCAGCAAGTCATCATTCAGGTCGATTCCCGCCTCCGATACCAGGAACTGATGGGCGTCATCGACGTCTGCACGCGGCAGAAGCTGCCCAGCGGCGAGCCGCTCACACGCCTCAGTTTTGTCGAGGCCTAACGTCCACTCCCTATCATGCGAAAAAAGAAGCGCAAGCAAGAGGAAGTCGAACTCAATCTGGCCGCCATGCTCGACATGGCGTTCCAGCTTTTGACGTTCTTCATCCTGACGTTCCGCCCCGCGCCGGTCGAAGGACAAATCCTCCTCCGCATGCCTCCGCCCCAGCCGGTGACCAACGTCAACGCGGGTCAAAAGGCGGGCTCGGACGCGAGCAATACCAACCCGGTGCAGGGGCTCAATACGCTGCTGATTACGGTCATCGCCAACAGCACCGGCGACATCCGCCAGCTTGCCGTCGGCGAGACGACGATGAGCAACAGCCTGGGGGCCCTGGGCCAGAAGGTCGGCCAGCTCCTCGGCGACGAGGGGAGCGCTTTCGACCAGGTGATCATCCAGGTCGATTCGCGGCTCACCTACGACGCGCTGATGCGCGTGATTGACGTCTGCACGCAGCAAAAGCTCGCCAACGGCGAGCCCCTTTCGAAGCTGAGTTTTGTGGAATTGCCAAGCGGCGGATGACGTAGCGGAAGTCGCCAGACTTCCGGGGCCAGGCGTGGAGCAGACCGGAACTCTGGCGAGTTCCGCTACAGGACTGCGGATGACGTAGCGGAAGTCGCCAGACTTCCGGGGCCAGGCGTGGAGCAGACCGGAACTCTGGCGAGGTCCGCTACAGGACTGCGGATGACGTAGCGGAAGTCGCCAGACTTCCGGCAGGAAAGCGTGGAGCAGACCGGAACTCTGGCGAGTTCCGCTACAGGAGCAATTCCCATTCGGACGCTTGATCGAATACGAGCCTCAAGTCCCAAAGCCGCGGGTGGACTGCGCCTGATGAGCATGATCACCATGCTCATCGTGCTGGCGCTGATCATCGCCAAGGCAGCCGACCCGGCGACGTGGGCCTGGCTCGCCAGCGACGACCAGGGCGTGGTGAAGCGTCCCGAGGCTAAGGCGAAGGCCGAGGCGCCCGCCGATGTCGCTCCTCCACCGGCCACGGCCGTCACTGCCAAACCTGCCAGCGAAACAGTCACCGCCGGCCCGACCGACCAGGAGATCGAAGAGCAGGACGGCGCCGCCGAGGAGTTCATGGCCCTGACCGACGGCGGCATCGAGCTGGGCAAAGAAGAGATGCCTGCCTATTGGCGGCTGTTCAGCTGGACGCAGCACCAATCGACCGCCCAGCTTCAAAAGCGGGCCAAGCGCGAGTTCGTTTTCAACCAGTTCATTCGCGATCCCGACGAGCAGCGCGGCAAGTTGTTCCAGGTCGAGCTGAATGTCCGCCGCGTGATCGCCTATGATGCCCCCGAAAACAAGGCGGGCGTGAAAAAGGTCTATGAAATCTGGGGCTGGACGACCGAGTCGCAGGCCTGGCTCTACTGCGTGCTCGCGCCGGAGCTTCCTCAGGGAATGCCCCAAGGCACGAACGTTCACGAACGGGCGACGTTCACCGGCTATTTCCTGAAAGTTCAGGGCTATCACGCCGCCGGCGCCGCTCCCCGCGACAAGCCGCTGTCGGCTCCGCTCTTGATCGGCCGCCTCACGTGGAGCCCTTCGGCCCTGCGCGCGGCCCGGGCACAGTCCGACTGGGATTGGCTCGCCGCCCAGGCGAGGCAACCCGGTTCCTGGCTCTGGCGGGCGGTCTTCGCGGTCGCCCTGGTCGGGATTATCGGACTGGGGATTTGGCTATACGGAGTGCTCGTCCCTCGCCGCGCGGTCGAAGCCGCTCAGTCTGATTTCGAAACGACACGCAAGTCGGCGGATGTCCGCAATTGGCTTTCGTCCGCTGCCGATGGAAGCGACGAGGCCGCTCGCTGGAACGGTTCTGGCAGCCGGCCGGGCAAGCTAACTGATTTTCATGACAATTGAGTAGTGGCCCGGAAATCGAGGACGAGAACGAGAACGAGGACGAGAACGACGACGAGGACGAGGACGAGAACGAGGACGAAAACAAACGGGTCGGGAAAGCGGTGGTAATTCGCAGTCACGGCCCCTAACATAAAAGTAAGTTGATCGACATTTGCCGCAGCAGTCGAGTCGGAGAATTCCCCTCATGGCGACCGCAACACAGCCCGCTCCCGACAGCGCCCCTCCCGACAACGCCGTGCCTGAAGGCGAAGCCCTCGAGCCCGAGTCGAACCTGATCAAGGACCTGATCGTCGGCGTGGCCACGCAGTCGTGGCTGGCGAGCATGGCCTTTCACATGGCGCTGATGGTGTTCCTGGCCCTGGTCATGGGGACGATCCACGTTGTCAACAAGATAGCCGGTCCGGAGTTTGAGGTCGTGCAGGACGACACGGCCGACATCGAGGCGATCGAACAGTTCGAAGTCGGCTACACGCCGCTTGATCCGACCGAGCTGACCACGGAAACGCTCACCCTCGAGGCCCCGGCAGTCGAGGCCCAGTTCAACGACAATTCGCCCATCTTCGAAGAGGCGGGCGGCGGCATTGTCGGCGGCGATTCCTCCTTCGGCGGACTCGGCGGCATCACCGTCGCCAGCACCAGCCTCGGCCCCGTCCTCAAGGGCGGCGGCGGAGTCGATGCCGGCGCGGGCTTCGGCAAAAACCTCGGCACCGGCGGCGCGGGCATGGGCTTTGGCAGCCGCGGCAGCGGCATGCGGGATGCAATGCTCGGCAGCGGCGGCACCAAGCAGTCGGAGCGCGCGGTCGCCGCGGCCCTCAACTGGATCGCCCGCCATCAGAACCGCGACGGTAGTTGGAGCCTGAAGCACACGACCAACTGCAAAGGGGGCTTCTGCTCCGGTCCTGGCGAGGCCCAATCGGAAGGGGCCGCCACGGCCCTGGCCCTGTTGCCTTTCCTGGCTGCCGGTCAGACGCACCAGAGCGAGGGCCCTTACATGCGGAACATCGGCGCGGGACTCAACGCCCTGATCAAAGGCCAAAAGCCCACCGGCGACCTTTCTAATGGCGGCTCGCAGATGTATTCGCACGGCCTGGCCACGATCGCCCTCTGCGAAGCCTATGGCATGACCAAGGATTCGCGCCTGGGCTTCGCGGCCCAGGCAGCGATCAATTTCATCGAGTCAGGCCAGAACCGCGAAGGGGCCTGGCGCTATAGCCACGGCAGCGACGATTCCGACACGTCGGTCTTCGGCTGGCAGGTGATGGCCCTCAAGAGCGGCCAGATGGCCGGTCTGAAGGTCAATCCCAACTCATTCAATCAAAGCCGCAAATACCTGAACTCGGTCGCCCGCGGCAACTACAAGAGCGAATTCAGCTACACCCCCGGCGGCGGTACGACGTTCACCATGACGTCAGTGGGCCTCTTAACCTCGCAGTATCTCGGTGCCAAGCGCGACGATCCGGTGATCGTGGGGGGCGTCGAATACCTGATGAAGCGCAAACCCGACCTCAACCAGCGGAACACGTATTACTGGTACTACGCCACGCAGGTGATGCATAACTGCCCCGGCCCGCAGTGGGACGACTGGAACCGGACGATGCGCCGCATCCTGATCGAGTCGCAGGAGAAGTCGGGTTGTGCCGCCGGTAGTTGGGACCCCAACAAGCCCGACCCCGATCCGTGGGCCAATCAGGGGGGCCGGCTCATGGTCACCAGCTTCTGCTGCCTGACCTTGGAAGTCTATTACCGCTATCTTCCGCTCTATAAGATCGACGATCCCGACCGAGAGCTGAAAAAAGCCAACTGACCGCTCAATTCGCAAGCTGCAAACCAAAAGATCAAAGCACCAAATCCCAAGCACCAAATTGCAAACAAATTCGAAATCTCAATTCGAAATGACCGAAACGAGTTAGCTGATCCCGTTTCGAACATTGAAGGTTGGGACATGGGGGCTTGTTTGAGATTTGGTGCTTGATGCTTGGTGCTTTAACGCTTGGTGCTTAGGAATTCCGATGATTCGTCGGTTCATTGCCCGCGCCCTGGTGGTTCTTGGCTTCCTGGCCCCTGGCTCCTGGGTCCTGGCGGGCGAGCCCTACGTGGCGTTTCTCCGCGGCCTGCAAAACCGCGGCTACGGCGAGCAGGCCCTGGCTTATCTCGAGTCCATCGCCGCACAGCCCGACCTGCCCGAAGAGCTGAAATCCGCGCTCGATTTGGAGCGAAGCAAGTGCCTGCGGATCGCCGCCACCGAGGCCTATGACATGGCCCAGCGCGACGCCCGCCTGGCCGAGGCCAAGCGCTTGGCCGAGAAGTTCTTCAAGGAAAATCCCAACCACCCGGCTGCCGGCGCGGTGCTCCTTTCCGAAGCCGACGACACGCTGCTGAAGGGGCAGATGAGCCTGGCGGAGTGGCGCGTGCTGAAGGAACAAGAGCCGAAGGACAAGGCCCT
>JAKEHX010000104.1 GCA_022614795.1 Planctomycetaceae bacterium
CGGCATGATCGTCGGCGAGCACGTCTACATCGTGGACGAGAACGGCGCGCCGCACTGTTACGAGCTGAAAACGGGCGAGGAAGTGTGGAAGGTGGAGAAGCGGCCCGGCGGCGGCGCGACCTGGGGCTCGATGGTCCACGCCAGCGGCCGGCTCTACGTGCTGATGCGCGACGGGGCGACGCTGGTCTTTGCCGCCAGCCCGAAGTATGAATTGCTCGCCACCAACTCCCTGGGCCGCGGCGAGTCGACCAACTCGTCGCTGGCGATTTCCAACGGAGACGTATTCATCCGCACGTTCAAGCATTTGTGGTGCATCGGCGGGCAGTGATGGGTTGCGGCCGCGGCAGCGGCATTTCCCCTACAATCCGCCTGATTACGGGCAATGTCGGGCCGCCAGTCAGGTCAATATTGACCGTCCGCCAAATAAAGCGAAGAATTGGCGGGGAACTTTGGTGGGGCCGTACATGCGCGCTGTCATCTCGCTAATTACCGCCATCGCACTGACACTGCATCTGAATGCGGGTTGCTGCGCCCATCACGTACACGCGCCGGCAGCGGCAATGGATGTTGCCGGCCATTCAAACGAGCGTTGTCACGAGCACGGGCACGAGCATCCGCTCCAGCCGATTGATGCTCCGCACGACGACTGTCATGAGTCGCACTGCGTGGCGATTGTTGCGAAGGCTGCTTCGGCTCCGGAGCCTGATGCGGCAACTCATTTTCTCCCGTTCCCGCCATCCCACGCACACGCTCAGCTCGATTGCGGTGCGATCGAGCGTCCGTCTGCCCTTGCGCATGTCGGTTCGTCTCGCCCTCTGGCGCTGCGCGCCCATTTGCGCTTCTGCGTGTTGTTGAACTGATGGGGCATCGGCGGCCTCTTTGCCGCTGATTGTCTTGGCGCTGGGCCGCGCAATGGTCTCGCGCGCTGTCACCAGTCTGTTTTCGTTCCCGCCTAGTCGCGCCTCGCGACTGCATTTGCACAACAAGGCGACAGTCATGCCGACTCTCACTCGCTTGCGCTCTAACGTGTTTGCCCCGTCGATCGGAGCGCTCCTCGTCTTGCTCAGCTTTGCCGGAGCCGCCTGGTACACCGCTTGGAAGTGGTGGCCGGAAGCGTCGCAGCGCATGCCTCGGCCTGGGACGGCCGAGGCCGCCCATGCCGCGGCCTTGGCAAAAACGCACGACCACGACCACGCTGACGATCCGGACCGCATCGAGATCAGTGAGCAGGCGCAGAAGAACATCGGCCTGGTTCTCGGGCAGGTCGAGCGCCGCGACTTCGAGCGCCAGATCACGCTTCCCGCGATCGTCGCCGAGCAGCCGGGCCGTTCCCACATTGACGTCACCACGCACTTCACGGGCATCGTGACGAAAATCCACGTCGTCCAGGGACAGGCCGTCGCCGCTGGCCAGCCGCTGTTTGACTTGCGGCTGACGCATGAGGAGCTGATCCAGTCGCAGACCGACTTGCTGAAGAGCGTGCAGGAAATCGAAATCATCGATCGGGAGATTGCCCGTCTGGAGAAGCTCACGCGCGAGGGCGGCCTGCCCGGCAAGGTCCTGCTCGAGCGCCAATACGAGCGCGAGCGCCGGCAGGCCACGTTTGTCGCCCAGCAGCAGGCGTTGCTCCTGCATGAGATGACTGAAGAGCAAATCAGACAGGTCATTAAAACCAAGCAGTTGATCGGCTCGATCACGCTCAGGGCCATGGAAGATGAGGAGATGACCCAGCACGATCGGCCTGTTGTGCTTCAAGTCCACGAGCTGAAGGTCACGCTGGGCCAGCACGTCATGGCGGGCGATACGCTGGCCGTGCTGTCCGACCATTCGCAGCTTCTGGTGGAAGGGGAGGCGTTCGAGCAGGACGGCCCGGCACTCAGCCGAGCCCTGGCCGAGAATTGGCCGCTGACATTGCTTCTCTTAGCGGGCGGCGAAGCGCCCAGAGCGACAGTCGCTGAGAAGTCCGTGACGCCCGATCCGCTGAAGCTGCTCTACATCGCTGACAGCGTCGATCCGGCGACACGCACATTCCACTTTTATGCCGCCCTGCCCAATCGCCTCGTCCGCGACTCGTCCGGCCCTGACGGCAGGCGCTACGTGCAATGGCAGTTTCGCCCCGGCGAGCGGCTGCGAGTCCAGGTGCCGGTCGAGCGGTGGGCGGGGCGCCTGGTCGTGCCGGCCGAGGCGGTCACCCGCGACGGCGTTGAGACCTATGTCTTCCGTTATAGGAACGAGGCGTTTCAGCGCACGCGAGTCCATGTTGAACATAGCGACGAACAGCACGCCGTGCTGGGAGATGACGCTGCAATCCGCGAGGGGCATGTAATCGCAATGTCGTCGGCGCAGCAGCTGCAACTCGCGCTGAAAGGCAAATCGGGCGGTGCGCTCGATCCGCATTCGGGACACACCCACTAGAAACTCTCATACGGGCCAGGCCATGCTCAACGCGATCATCAAATTCTCGCTCCGCTATCGGGTCATCACGATCGCGCTGGCGCTCGTCGTGCTGTGCTACGGCAGTTTCGAGCTATACCACCTGCCCATCGATGTCTTCCCGGACCTGAACCGGCCGCGGGTGACGGTGATCACCGAAGCGCCCGGCCTGGCCCCGGAAGAGGTCGAGACGCTGATCACGTTCCCCATCGAATCGTCGCTCAATGGGGCCACGGGGGTGCAAGCCGTCCGCAGTTCGTCCGGCGTGGGCCTTTCGGTCGTCAACGTCGAGTTCGCCTGGGGAACCGACATCTACATCGACCGCCAGATCGTTGCGGAGAAGCTCGCCCTGGCAGCGGACCGTTTGCCTGAAGGGATCAACCCGCACATGGCCCCCGTCTCGTCGTTCATGGGACAGGTGCTCCAGATCGGCATGTCTAGCGAGGGAAACCAGACCGATCCCGTCGAGGTGCGGACGCTCGCCGACTGGGTGGTTCGGCCGCGGCTCTTGACGATTCCCGGCGTGGCCCAAGTCATCACGATCGGCGGCGGCCGCAAGCAATACCAGGTGCTCGTCAACCCCGATGAGCTGCTCAAGTATGACGTGACGCTGGAAGATGTCGAGCAGGCCGTGGCGAAGAGCAACGCGAATGCGACGGGAGGCTATCTCGACGAAGGGGGCGACGAGCTCTTGGTCCGGTCGATTGGCCGGATCCAGGAGGTCCGCGAGCTGGAGAAAATCGTCGTCAAGACTTCCGCCGACCGTCCCATCCTTCTCAGCCAGGTGGCCCGTATCCGCGAGGCGGCGCAGGTCAAGCGCGGCGACGCCGCGGTCAATGGCAGCCCGGCGGTCATCATCACGATCTCGAAGCAGCCGGGGGCGGACACGCGCGTGATCACCACCAGCGTCATCAAGGCCCTCGCGGATCTTAAGACCTCGCTGCCACCCGACATTCGGTTGAACACGGAAATCTATCAGCAGAAGGAGTTCATTGACCGCAGCATCGAGAACGTCATCGCGGCGCTGCGCGACGGCGGCATTTTGGTGGTGATTGTGCTGTTCCTGTTCCTGCTTAATTTCCGCACGACGTTCATCACGCTGACGGCCATCCCGCTTTCGATCGTCGTCACCGGGCTGGTCTTCAAGTGGTTTGGGATGTCGATCAACACAATGACGCTGGGCGGCCTGGCCGTGGCGATCGGCGAACTCGTGGACGATGCCATCGTCGATGTGGAGAACATCTTCCGCCGCCTGCGGGAGAACAGGCACAGCCCCAATCCCAAGTCGCCGCTGCGCGTCGTGTACGAAGCGAGCAGCGAGGTCCGCAACTCGATCGTGTTCAGCACGATTCTCGTGGTGCTGGTCTTTGTCCCATTGTTCGCACTGGGCGGCATGGAAGGCCGCCTGTTTACGCCGCTGGGCGTCGCCTACATCGTCTCGATCATCGCTTCGCTTGTTGTATCGCTCACGGTGACGCCGGTGCTGTCCTACTGGCTGCTCCCCAACGCGCAGTTCATGCAGCGCGAAGAGGACGGACTCTTGCTGCGACTGCTGAAGTGGATTGCCGGTTTTGCGATCCGGTTCAGTATTCGCCACCCGTGGCCGATCTTCGGTGCCGTCGCGGCCGCCGTAGCGCTGAGCGTTGTTATTGTCACGCAACTGGGCCGCGACTTTCTCCCGCCTTTCAACGAAGGGAGCGCGCAAGTGAACGTGCTCTTGCCGCCAGGCACTTCGCTGGCGACGTCCAATCGCATCGCCGCCATGGTCGACGAGCGGATCAGCAAGATCGAGGGAGTCGTGGCGTTTGGCCGCCGCACGGGCCGGGCGGAACTCGACGAGCACGCGGAAGGGGTTAACGTCTCGGAGATCATTATCAGCTTTGACCCGAACTCCGGTCGCAGCCGGGCGGAAGTGCTGGCAACAATCCGCGAAGAACTGGCGCAGGTGCCGGGCGTGGCCGTGAGCGTCGAGCAGCCCTTGGCGCATCTGATTTCGCACATGCTTTCCGGTGTAAAAGCTCAAATCGGCATCAAGCTTTATGGGGACAATCTCGACATCCTGCGCCGCACCGCCAGCGAGATGAAGTCGGCTATCGAAGGCGTGCCGGGCGTCAAGGACCTCCAGGTCGAGCAGCAAATCGAAATCCCCCAGTTGCAGATCAAGCCGAACCGCGACCAGCTGGCTCTCTTCGGGATGACGTCGGATTATGTCAACGAGTTCGTCGAGACGGCGATGAACGGCCGCACGGTCTCGGAGATGGTCCTGGGCCAACGAAAGTTTGACCTCGTGGTGCGGCTTGACGACGAGTTCCGCCAGGACCCAGCGAAGCTCAAGCGGCTGTCGCTCAATCTGCCCAGCGGCGGCCGCGTGCCGCTGGATCAGGTTGCCAGCATCGTCCGCAGCAGCGGCCCCAATACGATCAATCGCGAAAACGTCCGGCGGCGGATCATCGTCCAGTGCAACACGGCCGGACGCGATTTGAACGGCGTGGTCACCGACATCCAAGAGCGGCTGGCCCCGATTCAGGCGTCGCTGCCAACCGGCTACTTCATCGAGTACGGCGGGCAGTTCGAGAGCCAGCGCAGCGCCACGCGCATGATTGGCCTGTTGAGCCTGATCTCGCTGGCAGCCATGTTCCTCGCCCTCTACACGCTCTTCCGGTCCGTCAACCTTTCGCTGCAGGTGCTGGCTGCCCTGCCGATGGCCGCGATCGGAGCGGTGGCCGCGCTGGTCATCACCGGCCAATCGCTCACCGTAGCCAGCCTGGTTGGATTTATTTCGCTCGCCGGGATCGCGTCGAGGAACGGAATCCTGCTCATTGCCCACTACCTGCACCTGGTGAAGTACGAGGGGGAGCAGTTTACGCCCCAAATGATCGAGCGGGCCGGCAAGGAGCGACTGGCCCCCATGCTGATGACCGCTCTGACGGCCGGCATCGCCCTCGTCCCGCTGATCCTGGCGGCCGACGAGCCGGGCAAGGAAATCCTGTATCCCGTCGCCACGGTCATCGTGGGCGGCATCATCAGCTCGACGCTGCTCGACTTCTTCGTCCACCCGGCACTTTTCTGGGTGTTCGGCCGCAAGGAAGCAGAGCAGCACATTCACGATACCGATGGTCCCGACGAGCTGGACGATTACCTTCCGCCAGCGGGGACGATCGAGGCCAGTTCCACAAGAGACAAGCACGTTCCAGTTGAGAGCGTTGCCGACGGGGGCATGGTCGCCGCCAATCGTTAGTGCTTCAGTTCGCGCGTTTGACCCGCGGCGCGTGCCGACAGACAATCGTGGCGTCCGATAAAAGGAGGAATGCCAATCATGTTCGCGAATCTGCCGCCGGTAAGTGTGGCCTCTTTCGTGCTGGCTCTGTGGATGGCTGCATCGCAACCCGCTGTGGCCATTTCGGCCGAGCCGGCGCGGCAGCCGAACGTGATCCTCGTCATGACCGATGATAAGTAATACTGAGCACTACCCGAGTCGGGTGACGCCTGCAAATCACCGCTGAAATACGCCTGTTTTTGCGAATTATCGCAATTTGTTGCCAATTGCAA
>JAKEHX010000105.1 GCA_022614795.1 Planctomycetaceae bacterium
GGGATTGGGCGCTGGCGCCTGGCGCGAGGCGTACCACGTGGAAACCCCGCAGGCGACCAGCGCCGACACGAGGGCCACCAGCGCCAGTCGGATCGCCTCCGAGCGAGGTGACGGTGAATCCATTTGATCCGAGCGGGCCTGCGGCGGAACTCGTTCTTTGGCGTGCGATCGCATTTCCCAGCGGCCGAGAGAAAAGAATCTGCGTAAGCCGCGAGTGTAAAAGGGGGCGCATCCAAATGCAATTGTACGGAATTCCGCCGTTTGCCTTTCGTCCTCGTACTCGTCCGTCGTCCTCATAGTCGCTCAATGGAGGACGAGGACGATGAGGGCGAGTACGGAAAGACTACTGCCGCAAGGGGTGCAACAGTCGTTGGCAGTGCCCGCCTTCCGTAACCAGCAGCAAGGGTGCATCGGGCGGATCTTCGATAATGTCGGTCTGTCCGCCGATCCAACGGACTTCGATCCGCGTGAGCCTGCCTTCCCCGAGCCCGAAATGCAGGCGGTTCCCGTAGCCGGATTGGTAGCCCTGACCGCGGTGAACCTCGGAAATCTGCTCGCGGCCATCCACGACGACTTTCACCCGCGCACCCACCCCCTCGCGATTAGCGCCGCGGCCGCGGAGCACTATCTGGACGCTTTTGCGCGGAGTCTGGAGGTCATTCCGCAGGATGCTCGGCTTGTCGTTGGCGTTAAGAATCACGGCGTCGAGATCGCCGTCGTTGTCCATGTCGTCGAAGCCGGCCCCCTTGCTGCTGGCGACGATGGCCAGGCCGTCGCCGCACCGGCGCGAAATATCGCGAAACGTGCCGCTTCCCAGATTCTCCAGCAAGGCATTTGGCACTTTCACATCGGTGCGGTCATCGATGTAGCGAGTATCGATCCAGAAATGCCCGCAAGCGACGAACAAGTCCCGGTCGCCGTCGTGGTCGAAATCGGACAGCGTCGTCCCCCACTTGGCGTGCGAAATCGTGCTCACGGCCGACTGCGAGGGCCGGGCCATGTCGGTGAAGAAGCCCCCGCCCGTGTTGCGGTAGAGCACCGACAGCTCTCCCGAGAAGGTGGTGACGTAGAAATCCAACCGCCCATCGTTGTCGTAATCTTCGCAGGTCACGCCCATGTTGCCGTTGGTGCCCCCTTCCAGGTCGTAGGCCACGCCGGCCGCGAATCCGACTTCTTCAAATCTCCCGGCGCCACTATTGCGCCATAGTTGGTTGGCGGCGTTGTCGCAGCACACGAAGATGTCGGTGTCTCCGTCGTCGTCGTAGTCGGCGCCGACCAGGCCCATCGACGCATTGGGAACCTGAGCAATCCCGCTCTCGCGGCTGATGTCGGTGAAGGTGCCGTCCGCGTTGTTGCGCAGCAGCACGTCGGGCTCCGAGCGATAGGCGGCGGGACCGGCCGAAAAGACCCGTTCGCCGATGCGCTCCACGATGTTCCGCTCGTAGGCGAAATCCACGTAGTTGGCCACGTACAGGTCGAGGTCCCCATCGCCTTCGATGTCGAGGAACACCGCGCCCGCGCCGCACTCGTCGCAAAGCGTGCCGCTGGCGGAGGTGACGTCGCTGAACGTACCGTCTCCGTTGTTGCGGTACAGCACGCTCGGGCCGAAGTTGTTGACGTACAAATCCTGGTCGCCGTCGTTGTCGAAGTCGCCGCTGACGACGCCCAGGCCGTAGCCCGTGTCTCCCACGCCGGCGCGGTCCG
This sequence comes from Planctomycetaceae bacterium, assembly GCA_022614795.1. Taxonomy (GTDB): domain Bacteria; phylum Planctomycetota; class Planctomycetia; order Pirellulales; family Pirellulaceae; genus CAYLLN01. Next base: position 1,705 of record JAKEHX010000105.1, read on the forward strand.
TAACGTTGGTAAACGTCCAGTCGCCGTTGTTGCGCCACAGCTCGTTGTGCGGCGGCTTGTCGAATCGGGCGCCCGGTGTGGGCGCGCCGTTCAGGAAATAGATATCCACGAATCCGTCGTTGTCGTAGTCCAGCAGCGCCAGGCCAGCGACAACGGTCTGCACGATGTACAGGCTGCCGACGCCGCCGTCGGTGTGTGCGAAGCTGATTCCCGTGCTCGCCGTGACGTCGGTCAGATGAATGCCGCCAGGCTGGGGTGGGATCAGCGGCGGCGGGATCAGCGGCGGCAAGGGGGCCGGCGCGTCGTTTGGAGTTTTTTCTCCCGCGGCCTGGCTCGCTGCTGCCTGCCGGCCAGCAGACGGCTCGGTTCGACCACAACCCGTGCAGGCTGCGGCGCCCAGCGCAAGCGCAATCAGAATCCGCGGCGAGTTCAAAGGCACGGATTTCATCAGGGCGAGCTACCTGCCTGCAACTGTTGGGCAGCCATCTCGGCTTTGGCGGCAGCGTCCGCGTCCCCGAGTTGCCGGCAAACGGCCGCCAGCACCTGGTATCCTTCAGGGGAGGGCTCGAGAGCAACCGCTCGCTGGGCGGCGTCACGGGCCTTGGTCAATTCCCCCCGCTGCATGTACAGGGCGGCCAGGCTGCGGCGAATCTGAGCGTTTTGCGGCGCTACGCGCGTCGCTTGCACCAGCGCCGCCTCGGCCTCTTCCGCGCGACCCAGTTGCAGGGCGAGATTCGCGAAGTTCGAGTAGTTCAATACGTTGCCCGGCTCGAGCTCCATCAGCCGCCGCTGAACCACGTAGGCCTTGCCGATGTGGCCCTGGCGGTAATAAACGCCGACCAGCAGGCGAAGCGGTTCCAGGGAATCTGGAACCAGTTCAATCGAGCGGCGACACCAATGTTCCGCCTCGGCCGACTCGCCCTGCGCGTCGTATTCCACGGCCATCGCTGCAAATATCGCCGACACAAAACCTCGCATGGTACGCTCGTACTCTTTTTCGAACGGCAGCCGGTCGCGCTGCCGCGCGGCTTTCGTCTTTTCCATGCGGCGCCGATGTTCGTCGGCCTCGGCGCTGGCGCCCAGCCGCGTGCAAATGTTGGCTGCCGCAAAGCGAGCCGCGCTGGATTGAGGCTCGATCCGGATCGCCGAGTCGATGCTCGACTTGGCGTCTTCCAGCCGGCCGAGTTGCAACTGAGTCTGTCCCAGTGCAATCCAAAGGTCCGCCTGATCTGGAAACCGGTCCAATCCTTCTTTGGCCCGCTCTTCAGCAGCCGGCAGATCGCCTGTCCGCTGAAGAGCCACGCAAAGCTGCTCGTAAACATCCGGCGAGTGCATTCCGGCGGCCAGCGCGGCGGAGAGGGTCTGTTGCGACGGCAAATCCTGGCCTTGCAGCATCTGCAACTTCGCCAATTGCACGCGGGCATCCGGGTCGGCTGGATTTAGCGCGATGTATTTCTCCCAGTGGCTCGTGGCCGCGGCGTGCTGTTTGAGGAATTGATAAAGGGTCGCCGCGGTGCGCTGGGCGGCGGGTGATTTTGGATACCGCTCGGTCAGTTGCCGCGCCGCTTGTTCAGATTCCTCCCGCAGCTTTTCGACCGCGATCGGTGCCGGTTCAGCGGACAGCACCAGGTCGGCGTGCGAATCGCCGGCCGCTGGACCAGTCGATTCCGGCATTGGCCAGAAATAGGCGGTGGCCAGGATGAGCGCCGGCACGCCGAATGCCGCCAGCCACAAGAACCATCGTCCGCGGGTCGAGTGCGTGGGCTCGCGCGGCCGCTCAGACTTTGATGCACGTCGCCGACGCGTAGGCACAATCTATCCCCAGACGATGCAGACAAGACCTCGATAGATGCTGTCAATACTACATTTCCCGTGATGCGCGAAACAAGCCTGCCAATCGACCCCTTTCGTCCAATCGTCCCCCCGCTCACCCGCCGCGGACAAACCTCCAGCCCAAGAGGGTTGAATCGGCATCGGGCAGCGCGTTGAGCAGCGCCGGGACGTCGAGCGATCCATCCTCGACGTAAAACCGGCAATACGGACTGGGCGCGAAGGTCTCGATTTGCGACAAGCCCGTGACCTGCTCAAGCTCGACTTTGAGGGAAGCCGCGCACATCGAGCAGGAGAGCCCGTCGGCCTGGACAACAACCCATCTTGGGCCGGTGGCAGCAGGCGCACGAGCGGCGATCGGCTCGACGACGCTTGGCGCGGCGCTCGTGGCGGCGGGCTGCGCAGTCTGGCCGCAGCCAGCCGCGGCCGCCGCAATCAGTACGAGAATAAAAGGGCGGGTCATATCGAACCCCGCGGATCGTCACTTCGCTCTCGTCAGCCCCCTTCGGCAAACGACCAGCCTTCGATGTGGGTGTTGGTCTCGGCCAGCTCGTCGAGCTTGGACTTCACGTCGAGCTTGTCGTCGGCCAGGTAAAACTTGCAGATGTTCGTCGGGACGTCGGTTTCGATGTTCGAGACGCCGGGAACCTTTTCCAGTTCGCTTCGGACCGAAGCGGCACAGCCGCCTCACACCATGCCGGGCAACTTGAGGACGACGAGTTTGGCCCCAGCTGGGGGCGGCGCGGTGGCTGGCACGGTCGAGAGAGACTCGGCCGAGCAGCCGACTAGCGCGGCCAGCACGGCAGAAGCGAGCAGGTGACGGCGATTCATGGTCTGGCGACTCCTGTAAGAAGGCAATCAGTGAAGATAATGCAAATCAGGCCAAGAACATAGATCGGCTGCCCGCCGCCCGCTCCTACAGCAGCTCATCCAGTTCCTCCACCAGCCTGGCAAAGTGGGCCAGCGTCGTATCGACCGGCTCGGGGCGCTCCATATCGACGCCCGCATCGCGGAGCAAATCGAGCGGATCCTTCGAGCAGCCGCCGCTCAAAAAGCCCAGGTAATCGGCCAGTTCCCGTTTGCCGCCGGTCAGCACGCGCTGGCTGAGGGCGATCGCCGCGCTCATACCGGTGGCGTACTTATAGACGTAAAACGCCCGGTAGAAGTGCGGAATCCGCAGGCATTCGAGCGACAGCTCGTCGTCGTCGAGCGCGAAATCAGGCCCGAAGTACGCCTCCAGCAGCTGGCGATACGCGTCCTTCAGCGATTGCACCGTCAGCGGCTCGCCCGCCTCGGCCATCGCGTGCGTGATCTTCTCGTACTCGGCAAACATCGTCTGGCGGATCACCGTGCTGCGGATGTCGTCCAGCTCGCGATTGATCAGATACGCCCGCTGCCGGTCATCGCGGGCATTGGCCAGCAAATGGTGGCTGAGCAGCATCTCGTTGAACGTGCTGGCCACCTCGGCCACGAAGATAACGTAGCCGTAATATTGGAACGGCTGCTGGCGGGCCGAATGCCAGGTGTGCATCGAGTGCCCCGCCTCGTGGGCCAGCGTAAACACTTCGTTGAACACGTCCGGCTGATAATTCATCAGGATGTAGGGCGGGCTGTCGAACGAGCCGCTCGAAAAGGCCCCGCTCTGCTTCCCCTGGTTCGGATAGCGGTCGCACCAGCGGCCACCCGTCAGCCCCTTCTCCAGCACCGAGCAATACTCGCTCCCCAGCGGCGCGAGGGCATCGACCACCAGCTTCACCGCCTGGGCCCACGTGCGCTTAATCTCCAGGTCGCTGAGGATCGGCACATAGGTGTCGTAATGGTGAATGTCCTTGAGCTTCATCTTCCGCCGCCGCACGTCGTAAAAGCGGTGTACCGCCGGCAGGTTCTTCCGCACGGCGGCAATCAGGTTGTCATAAACCGCTTGCGGCACGTTGTCGGGAAACAGGGCCGATTCGAGCGACGACTTGAAATTGCGGACCTTGGCGTAATAGACGTCCTTGTGAATCGACCCGGCCAGCGTCGCGGCCAGAGTGTTCTCGTGGCCGACGAACTGGGCGTAATACTGGTGAAAGGCCGCCTTCCGCACGCCCCGCGCGGGCGACACGAGCAGCTTGCTGAACGTCGCGTTCGACAGCTCGACCTGCTCCCCCTTCTCGTTCTTCACCAGGCCAAACTTCATGTCGGCATCGAGCAGTTGGCGAAACGCTTTTTTCGCCGCCTCGGCCATCTCCCCCTGCATCGCGAGAATCTCCTCCTCGCGCTCGCTGAGCGTGTAGGGCTTGTACCGGACGATCCGCTCGATCACCAGCTTCCACGGCGTCATTTCCTTGGCCGCCAGAAACTGTTCGAGCGTCGTTTGCGGCAGGGCCAGGATTTCGGGCCGGATGTAACTCGCCGCCTGCGAGGCCCGCGTCGCCAGGTTGGAAAACCGGGCCACCATTGCCTGATACGTGCTGTTGGCCTGATCTTCGGTCGCCTTCAGGTGGGCATAGCCGCCAACCCGCTCGCCAAGCCGGTCGAAATCGCTGTCCAGCGCCAGGCACGCCGCCAGCGACTTGGCACTCTCGCCCAGCTTGCCGCGAAACTTCGCATAGCCGGCGATCATCTTGTCGAGCTTCTGGAACAACTCTTCCCACTGGGCGTCGCTCTCGCACATTGGCGCGAGATCCCAGGTGTCGGCTGACTTGACTTTGCTGCGCTCCGGGAGGCGAAGAACTTTGGGCATGTCGGGCGGTGGTTGGGGGAAGATCGGGCAGGGCAGGTTGTGATGCAGATTCTGGACTGCGACTGGAACCTTGGGAATCCCCTGTGGAGGCTGAACGAAAACCGCCAGGACCGGAGGGGATCATGGGACAACTGCTTGCCGATCGCGTTGCGCTCATTACCGCCGGTGGCCGTGGAATCGGCCGTGCCATTGCGCTGGCCTATGCCGCGGAAGGGGCGAAGCTCGCGTTGACCGCGCGGACGACTAGGAAATGCAAACTGCAAATTGGCGAATCCTACTCCTTTCCCCGCGGCCGGCCCGCTTTCGCCGCCAGGTCGGTGACGGCGCGGACAAGGGCGCTTTCGGCTTCGGGCTTGAACACGCCGATGCCGCCGGCATACAGGCCGCGCGTCTCGTAGCCCCCTTGCTCGAGCACGCGGGCCGAGGGGAGGTAGCCATACACGTCGTGGCAGTAGGCTGCAATCCACAGACGCCCCTGGCCGAGAGCATCCTCCAGGAGCCGCACGTAATCGACGACGACCTCGCCCGAGAGGGCCGCCAGCGTCAGATCGTCCCCCAGTTGCCAGACCGCCAGGGGGCAGGTGAATTCCGTCGGCAGCTTCTCGCCCCGATCCAGCCTGGCCAGCATTTGCTGAGCGATCCAAGGCCCCGTGCCGCCTCTGTCAGCGGCCTGCTTTTCAAGCTCGTCGCGGGAGGGAGGCGTCGCCAGAGGAAGCGTCGCCTGGCCCCAGGCGGTGCGCAACTGGCCGCGGACGGGTGCGAGTTTTTCTTTCTCCTTGGCAACGCGAAGAACCTCCGTCGCCAGTTCCTTTCCGTGCTGTGTGGCGATTTCGTGCGTGCCACGCGGATAGGGATTGGCATCTCCAGCACAGCCCAGGATGAACATCGCCTGCACTCCGGGCAGCTCCGCCTCAATCTGGCGCTGAGCGTGGCCGGCGTAGTCGCCGCTGATTTCATAGTCGCGCGGGCCGAGCGTCGTGTTGTGGCTGGCGGCGCCGAAGACAACGGCCCGCGGATTGCCGTCTTCTCCATCGATCCGCAGGACCGGGACGCTCCGGTCGGCCTGGCCGCGCGGATTGACCCCCAAGATGATCCCCCGCTCGCCAGCAAATTCGCGGCGGTTCATCACGAAGTGAACCACGCCGACGCCCCACGACAGGCGGGCCGGCTGGAGCTGCTTGGCTGCGTCGGCAACCACTTGCACCAGCTTGTCCTGAAGGGCCTTGGTGTAAGCGACCGTCCGCTCGGAGTCGGCCAGCGTGCGGTTTTCCTGGGGCTTGGGATCGAGACTGAGCGTCGGCCCCGTGTGCGTGTGCGAAGAACTGAGAATGATCGACGTGGCGGGAATGCCGGTTTGCTCCTCGATCCGCCGGCGGATGGGATCCGCGATGTCTGCCGTCAGTCCAATCAGGTCGGTCGTGACCAGGGCCGCGCGGGTTCCCTGCTCGTCGGCCAGCACGAGGGCCTTGGCATAGAGGTCGTCGTTGACGCTCGCAAACGGCCGGTCGCGCGAAGCATAGCCGGCCATGAACACCGGCTGATCGGGCGTGACTTTCACACGGGCCAGACCGACTTTCCAGTCATTTTCCTGAGCGAGCGCAGGGCTGGCGAGAAGCAGCAAAGCAAGCAGCAAGGATAGGCGACGCAACATGGCCGGCATCCGTCGAGTTCAAAGTTCAAGGTTCAAAGTTCAAAGGCCAGGAACGCGACCGTCTCGGCATATGCAGGAATGACGCCGACCAGGTCGAGATAGACGCGACGCAAAAACTCCGCATCGCCGGACGGCTGCGCGGGCCCGATCTGCTGCCTGGCCCAGCCGGCGGCCACTTCGCGATCGATGATTTCGCGAAGTGTGGCCTCTTCGGCCCGAAGAGTTGCGCCGGCGAGAGCAACGGCCGCGTAGCAGAGCGTTCCGACTGCCAGTCTTCGTAGTGGCCCAGCCATATCAGTTTGCCCCGCAATCGCCTCCGTATTATGGGCGACCGGTGATAACAAATGCGAGCCGGTTGATGTGTTTTTCTCAAGTCGCTTGCTGTAGGCGAAGTCGCTCCTTTCTCCGCACTACAATGGAGTTACTTTCCCAGCACCGGATGCAGCCCACATGTCCGCCTCATCGGCTTCCAACCGTCCTTCGCGCCCGCTCGTGCAGTTCTCGCTGCAAGGGCTATTGGTCGTGACGGCGATGATTGCCATCGGGCTGGGGTTTTATCGGCTGGCTGGGCCGCGGGCCCTGGTGCACTATGCGTTTTTGATCTTCGCGGTTGGGCCGTGGTTTGCCTGGCTGGTGAGCGAGTGCCTGCCGATTCCCACGCCGCAGCTGCGCACAGCCGCGGCGAACATGGTGCTGCTGCTGTTGTTCATCATCGTGCTCAAGCTGGCGGAGACGACGTTTGAAGGCCCGGTGGTGCTCGGCGTCGGCCTGGCGGCCCTGTTCCTCTGGACGCCGCAGTACATGCTGTTCTTTGTGTGGCGCGTGGGAGAGCGGACGTAATCGCGTTACAAATACGCCAGCAGCCACTCCTCAATCCGCTTAACCGCGGCAGGCGGAACGGCGTGCCCCTGCCGGTGGTTGTATTGGCCGAGGCGGGCCGGTTTGCCGTAAAGCTCATAGACGCTCAGAGCGGCGGCAATGAAGGGCCAGCCCTGGTCGCCATCCGCCGATTGACCGCCAATCAACAGAAATGGCCGCGGCGCGACTAGCGCCACTAGCTCGTGATGTTCGTGCGTGAACGCGGGCTCGTCGATCGCCCCGCCGAGATACCACGGCGCGTTCCAGTTCGAGAACTTCGTGCCGATGCCCCCCTCGCTGCTCACGGTGGCCTTGATCCGATCGTCAAATGCGGCCAGATACAGCGTTTCCTTCGCCCCCAGAGAATGCCCCACCGCGCCCAGCCGGTTGGCGTCGACCTCGGGCTGGGCGGCGAGGATGTCGGTCGCCACCTGCGCGTCGTAGAGCATCTTCATCATCCCCTTCGTTCCCGGCGCTCGTTTCAAAAACTTCTCGGCCTCCTCTTTGGCCGCGATGCGGCTCGTTTCGGGCCAGA
>JAKEHX010000106.1 GCA_022614795.1 Planctomycetaceae bacterium
AGCGACTGGGGCGGTTGCAAGTATTCAGAACACAGTACAGAGTACCGAGTACTGAGAAGCTGCGTAGCTGAACTCGCCAGAGTTCAGTCCGATTTCCTGAAGTCTGGCGACTTCAGCTACACGTTCTCCCGACTCCCGCCTCCCGCCCCCCGACCCTGATGCCGCAACTATGAAAGTCCAGCAGCTGCTCGATCATCACGGGATCGCCCGCAACCCGTTTGCCGAGGAGGATGCCCAGACGGACCCCGTCTTCAAGGAGCACTGCATCGAGAGTACGTACCATCCGACGTGGGACAAGATCTATGGCGATCCGTCAGAGCCCGCGACCGCGATCATCTTCGGCGAGAAGGGCTCGGGCAAAACGGCGATGCGGCTGCAGCTGGCCCGGCATTTGGAACATTACAACCAGGCACATCCAGAGCGGCGGCTGTTTGTCGTGCAATATGACGACTTCAACCCGTTTCTCGACCGGTTCCGCGACCGCCTGGGGGGCAGCAACCGCAAGCCCGAACGGACGCTGGCCCACTGGAAGCTCTGGGACCACATGGACTCGGTGCTGTCGCTGGCGGTGACGGGCCTAGTGGATCGGATTCTCGAAGTCAAACAGCCGAGCCAGGCAGTGAATTGTCAGATCGAGCAATCCAGGGTCGATGAGCTCGATCGGCACCAGTCGCGCGACCTCTTGCTCTTGGCTGCGTGCTACGACCAATCGACCGGAGAGACGTTCAAGGGGCGGTGGCACCGGCTGCGGCGGCGACTGAAGTTCCACGCCTGGCAGAGTTATTGGCAGCTCGCGGTGGGCTGGGCATGGCTCGCCGGCTGGCTGCTGCTGTACTTACTACTGTGGTGGAATGGTCATGGCAATTTAATCTGGCCCCTGTGGCTGTTTGCCATTATCCCCTTACTGGGATTCATTCCCTGGCTGGTCAAAGCGTGGAAGAATTTCTGGCTGGCCCGCGGAATCTTGCGGCGGATGCGGGTGGGAATTCACGAGACCAATCCACTGCGGCAGGTGCTGATGCAATTCCAGCCGGCGGAGCTTTCCGGCCAGCCGCTGCCGAACAAAGACAGCACGGACGATCGCTACGAGCTGCTCTTGAAGTTGCAGGGGCTGCTTTCCACGCTCGGCCATCACGGAATCATCGTGCTGGTCGATCGGATCGACGAGCCGCACCTGGTGAACGGTTCGGCAGAGCTGATGAAGGCCCTGTTGTGGCCGATGCTCGACAACAAGTTCCTCAAGCACCCGGGACTGGGCCTGAAGCTGATGCTGCCGATCGAGCTGACGCGGTTCATCGAGCGCGAGGAGCGCGACTTCTATCAGCGGTCGCGTCTCGACAAGCAGAACATGGTGCCGGCGTTTGAATGGACGGGGGAGGCGCTATTTGACGTGGCGACGGCCCGCATCCGGGCCTGTGCCGCCCCCGGCCGCGACCCCGCGCTGGCCGACCTCTTCGACCCGTCGGTATCGCAGGCCCGCCTGATCGAAGCATTCCGCACGCTGCGCGTTCCGCGGCGGCTCTTCAAGTTCCTTTATCAGCTGATCGCGTCGCACGCGAACGCCCACTCGGACCAGAACCCGAGCTGGAAGATTTCGTCGAACCTGTTCGAATCGACGCTGGCGCTGTCGCTGCGCGATCAGGATGCGTTCGATCGGGGCGTGGGAGCGGGGTGATTAAGCCGTTTCAGGTTTCGATTTTCGGACTTGAATGCGAAGCGGAGGGCACGGGAGTCGAACCCGCAACCGCTTGCGCGGCAACTGATTTCGAATCAGTCTGCTAACCATTCGCTTACCCTCCGGAGTTGAATTTAGCTTGCTCCTATTGGACCGGCAAGGCTGGAATCGGACGGTTGTGGCGGGCAATTGCGAGCGAAGAATTGCGTGCGCCCTTCCCGTCGCAGGCCGTCTCGACGAAGCTAAGAGATTCGTGCGGCGGCGTCCGAATTCACCATGGCCAAGACCGAAAAAAAAACGGCGCAGCGAGCGGCATCGACGCACGAGCAGGCGGCGCGCGTCGTGGCTGAAAACCGCAAAGCCCGGTTTCGATTTGAGATTCTCGATTCGATCGAGTGCGGCATCGTGCTCGTGGGAAGCGAAGTGAAGAGCCTCCGCGCAGGAAAGCTGTCGCTTGAGGAGGCCTATGCCCGCGTGAAGGAAGGGGAGGTGTGGCTGGTCGGGGCCGACATTGCCGAGTACAAACAAGCGACGATCTGGAACCACCTGCCGAAGAGGCCGCGAAAGCTGCTGCTCAAGCGCGAGGAGATTCGCAAATTCGCCGACAAGGCCCACGAGAAAGGGCTGACGCTCGTGCCCCTTTCGGTCTATATCACCGGGCGGGGGCTGGTGAAGGTGCGGCTTGGCCTGTGCCGGGGCAAAAAGCTGTTCGACAAGCGCGAAACGCTGAAAAAGGCCGACGCGAAGCGGGACATGGATCGCGCCATGCGGCGGAAATGACCAATGACCACGCACACCACGCACCAATGACCAATCTGAAGTCTGCAATCTGAAATCTGAAATCGCATGCGTCACTACATCCTCGCCGAAACCAATTACGCCTACACCAAAGCCAATCCCTACGAAGTGGCCGTGCTGCCGCTGGGGGCCACCGAGCCGCACAACCTGCACCTGCCCTATGGCACCGACATGTTCGAGGGGACGATCGTCGGCGAGCGGATTTGTGCAGCCGCTCATGCCAAGGGGGCCAAGGTCGTGCTGCTGCCGACGATTCCCTACGGCACCGAGACGAATATGCATCGCCTGCCGCTGGCGATCAACGTCGATCCGACGACGCTGTTCCGGTTTGTGACTGACATTGTCAAGTCCTGCATCAATAGCGGCGTGCGCAAGATCGTGCTGCTTAACAGCCACGGCGGCAACGAGATGAAGCCGCTCCTGCGGGAGCTGGCCGACAAGATTGACGGGCACCTGTTTTTGTGCAACTGGTACCAGGCGCTGGGCGGACCGGAGCTGGCCGGGATTTTTGAGCACGCCGACGATCACGCCGGCGAGATGGAGACGTCGTTCATCCTGGCGACGCATCCGCACCTGGTCGCCAAGACGCCGTCCGGCAAGCTGGCCGCCGACGATGGGGCCACGGCCAAGACGCGGTTTGAGGCGATCAATCAAGGCTGGGTCAGCATCACGCGGCCCTGGCACCTCTTGACGACCAACACCGGCTCGGGCTATCCGCACACAGCGGCGCCCGAGAAGGCCGAAAAGATGCTCGCGCTCTTGGCCGAACGTCTGGGGACGTTCCTGGCCGAGCTGTCGGCCGCGAAGATCGATGAACGGTTTCCGTATTGATTTGCAGTAAGAACCAAGAGCCGAAGAACCAAGAACCAAATGGAGCAGCAACGACCGCTCGCGTTGCCGGGGAAGCTGCCGGGCATTCAAGCCAAGTCGGTCGGCCTGCACCCGCTAATCTATCGCAAGCGCATCGAGCGGGCTGATCGCGACGTGACGCCCGGCGATCTGGTCGAGGTCTATGGACCAAGCGGCAACCTCGCCGGCTATGGGCTCTATAATCCCAAGGCCGAGCTGGCACTGCGGATGCTCAGCGGGCCGAGCGAGCTGCCCGATGAAGAGTTCTGGAAGCGGAAGCTCGCCGACGCGGTCAGGCTGCGGCGCGAGCTGCTGCGGCTGGATGAGGCGAGCGATGCCTATCGCGTGATCCACGCCGAAGCCGACGGCTTGTCGGGACTGGTGATCGACAAGCTGGGAGACGTGCTCTCCGCGGAGTGCTTCAGCCTGGGTATGTATCAGCGGGCTCAGGCAATCGTCGAGCTGCTCACTCCGCTGGTCGGCACGAAGCATTGGCGGATTCGGCCCGGGCCGGCGACGCTCGCGCAGGAAGGTTTTGAAGGCGAAGAACTGTCGTCGCAGGGTGCGCCGCCGCGAGTGACGATCCAGGAGTTCGGCGCGCGGTTTCGCGTCGAGTTCGCCGCCAGCCACAAGACGGGCTTTTTCTGCGACCAGCGCGATAACCGGCGGATGCTCGCGACCTTTTGCAAGGACAAGTCGGTCCTCGATCTGTGCTGCTACACAGGGGGCTTTGCGGTGCAGGCCAAGAAGCTCGGCGGGGCAGACGAGGTGATCGGGGTCGATCTGGACGAAGCGCCGCTGGCCGTGGCCCGCGAGAACGCCAACCTGAACCAGGTCCGCGTCAAGTTCGTGCAGGCCGACGCTTTTGCCTACATGCGCGACATGCTGGCCAACAGCCGCCGCTTCGATGTCGTCGTGCTCGATCCGCCTAAGCTGATCCGCTCGCGGGCCGAGCTCGAGGAAGGAACGAAGAAGCATTTTGATCTCAACCGACTGGCGATGCGATTGGTTGCGCCGGGCGGAATCATGCTCTCTTGCACGTGCGCCGGCCTGCTCACTAGCGACGAGTTCCTGCGGATGATCTATGCCTCGGCCCGCCAAGCCGGCGACGAAGTCTCGCCCGCCACAGCCGACCGCTACGCCCGCCATGCCGCCCGGCACGTGCAGATCCTCGCCAAGACCGGCGCCGCAGCCGATCATCCAATCGCAGCAAACTGCCCGGAAACCGAATACTTGCAGGCGGTGTGGATGCGGGTGATGTAAATTGCCAGAAGCCTAACGCGATCGATTCAGCCCCCGCCGCGGATTCTCGCGGACGATCGCATACGGTTCCTGCTTGTCGAACATCGTGTCCCAATCGACATGGTCCACGTGCCAGACTGGTTGGCCCTGGTAGCGGCCGTCGAAC
>JAKEHX010000107.1 GCA_022614795.1 Planctomycetaceae bacterium
ATCCGGAGTCGTGTCTAAAAAGGTTGAACAGAAGGAATCAAAGCAAACAAAGGGGGAAAGGTCAGTCAGACACTTGACGCTCTTTCTATCTCCTTTGTTGCCTTTGTTTCCTTCTGTTCCATGTTCGATTCTAGTAATTGCCCCGTCGCATCCTTTCGCCGCTAACCTCTCTCCCAGGAGCCACATCGTGACAATGTACCCTCCGGCACGCGTGATTGCTGTAGCTTGTTTGCTTGCGGCCATGTTCTCGGACGACCGGCTCCTCGCCCAGGAGCCGATTTTCCCGCCCGATGCCAGGCCAGAAAAGCTCTTCGAGTCGCACGTGCTGACCGAAGGGGTTGCCGTCGCCCCCGATGGGCAGGTCTATTTCAGCGAGATCACCTTCTCGCACAAGTCGCGCGACGCCAGCGGCGCAATCGAGGCGGGCCACATCTGGCATTTCGATCCAACTACGAACAAGACGACCATCTTCCGCTCCCCCAGCGGCATGTCCAACGGCATCAAGTTTGACGCCTCCGGCAACATGATCGTCGCCGAAGGGGCCGATTTTGGCGGCCGCCGCGTCACACGCACCGACATGAAAACGGGCAAGGCCTACGTCATCGCCGGCCTCTACGAAGGCCGCCCCTTCAACGCCCCCAACGACATCACCATCGACGAGCGGGGCCGCATCTATTTCAGCGATCCCCGCTACCTCGGCCACGAACCGATCGACCAGCCGGTGGTCGGCGTCTATCGCATCGACCCGGACGGCAAAATCCAGCGCATCATCACCGACGCCGGCAAAGCCAACGGCGTGTGCGTCTCGCCCGACCAGAAGTCGCTCTACGTCGTCAGCAACGACAACGGGGCCACGTCGATCGAGCGGCTCGCCGGCGGCGGAGCGGCCAATCCGTCGGGCGTCGATGTGCCGCTCCGCAAGGGGCACATGCTGCTCATGGCTTACGACCTCGCCCCGGACGGCACAGCCAAATTCCGCAAAACGCTCGTCGATTTCGCCCCCTTCGATGGCCCCGACGGCCTGGTCTGCGACCGCCAGGGCAATCTCTATGTCGCCGTGCGGGCGGAAAATCGGCCGGGCATCTGCGTCTATTCGCCCGACGGCAAGGAGCTGGCCTACCTCAAGACCGAGCTCCCCACCAACGTCGGCTTCGGCCGCGGAACGGACAGCAAGACGCTCTACATCACCGCCGGCAGCAGCTTGTTCCGCGTCCGGACCAGCCGCGAGGGCTATCACCTGCCGGCGAAATAGTAGCTGCCTGCCGTAGCTGAACTCGCCAGAGTTCAGGCGGCATTTCCTGAAGTCTGGCGACTTCAGCTACGTGTTTGCGACCGCATCTTCCTCCAATCCGGGCCTGCCGCGGAGCGCTCTGTGTCCTTGAACGGCTGGGCGGACCGCACGTACGATAGCGTGTTTGGCCCAATCCGCCGCAATCGGCTGGGTGTCTCTCGCTGGAGATCCATCGTGCCCGGAACCTGCGTCATCGGTCTGCAATGGGGAGACGAAGCCAAAGGGAAGCTGGTCGATTTGCTGACCTCGCGGTTTGAGATCGTCGTCCGCTACCAGGGGGGGGCCAATGCCGGGCATACGGTCGTCGTCGGCGACAAGACCTACAAGCTCCATCACATTCCCAGCGGCATTCTCACGCCGGGCGTGATGAACGTCGTCACCCCCGGCGTCGTCATCAATCCGCCGACGCTGCTCAAGGAGATCGACTCGCTGGCCGCCCAGGGGATCGACGTCGGCTCGAACCTGATGCTCAGCGACCGGGCCCACGTCGTTTTCCCGTGGCACATTGCCGAGGACAAGGTGATGGACCAGGCCACTGGCGGCGAGAGCATCGGCACCACGCTCCGCGGCATCGGCCCTTGCTACCGCGACAAGGTGGGCCGGGCCCATGCGATCCGCCTGGGCGACATGTTCCGCCCCGATTTCCGCACCCGCGTCGAGCACATCGCCCGCGCCAAGAATCGCCTGCTCACCGGCATCGGCAGCCAGTCAGAAGCCCTCGATGCCGCTGCCATCGTCGCCGAATACACCGCATACGGCGAGCGCCTGGCGCGCTACGTCACCGATACCACCCACTTCCTGCTCGACGCGGTCGAAGCGGGCAAGCGGCTGCTCTTCGAAGGGGCCCAGGGCTCGCTGCTCGACATCGATCACGGCACCTTCCCTTACGTCACCAGCAGCAACGCTTCGGGGGTCGGTGTATCCGGCGGTTCGGGCGTGCCCGGCCGCTGGATCAACAAGGTGATCGGCGTCGCCAAGGCCTACAGCACGCGGGTCGGCGGCGGCCCGTTCCCCACCGAACTCGACAATGACATCGGCCAGAAGATCCGCGACCTCGGCCGCGAATACGGCACGACCACCGGCCGTCCGCGCCGCTGCGGCTGGTTCGACGCCGTCGCCGTCCGCTACACCGCCCGCCTCTCCGGCATCGATTGCATCTCGCTGATGATGATGGACGTGCTCAGCCAGCTGAGCGAAGTGAGAATTTGCGTGGCCTACGAACTCGACGGCCGCCGCACGGACCGTTTCCCCAGCCACGTTGACGACCTCCGCCGCTGCCAACCCGTCTATGAGACGATGCCCGGCTGGCAGGCAGACGTGACCAAGGTCCGGCGTATCGAAGACCTGCCCGTTGGCGCTCGCCGCTACCTCGACCGCGTGACCCAGCTCGTCGGCAAGCCAGTGGAGATCGTCAGCGTGGGCCCCGATCGGGCGCAGACGATGTTCGCCGGGAGCATGCAGCAGGGCTAAGTACGACGCGCCAGCGAGAGTTCAACGATCGCAATTTGCATTTTGCAATGTCCAATATGTCCAATTTGCAATTTGAATGGAGCGACGTCGAACGATTGCCAATTGATCATCGCAAATTGCAAGCGGCGGGCTCGCGAGTCACTCCCCCATCGCCCCCAGGCTGGCCAACAGCTCGGACATTTCGCCGGCGGCGTGAGCGTTCCCCTCGCGGCGGGCCGCCTCAATTCCATCCCGCAACAGTGCCCGGGCCTCGGCAATACGGTCTTCCCGCACGAAAAGCTGCGCACAGCGAAAGAACGAAGGAACGTGCGGCGGCTGGTCTTGCATCAAGCCGCGATAGAGCGCCACCGCTTCATCCGTGCGTCCTTCATTGTCGTACTCGCCCGCCAGGCCGTAGCGCAGGAAGGCGTCGTCCGGCTCCTGTTTGAGCATCGCTTCCAGTTTTTCGCGTCTCGTACTGGCGGACATCGCTGCGGCTCCCCTCGATTCGTTCCATCTTAGCGCCGCCAGCAGGCGATCGCCAAGGCGCCGCATCGGCTGTTAATGTCGCCTTTCGCTCCGAGGTTGTGAATGAATCCCGTAGCGGAACTCGCCAGAGTTCCGAATCCGCGGAAAAACCTGAAGTCTGACGACTTCAGCTACGAAAAATTCACAACCTCTCCGCGAAAGGACGCCCTTTCGCGGAGCGAAAGGCGACTATCAAGTGTGCCGCGTGGGCAATTCGGGCAACCCGGGCGAAGCGTGCCTGTCGGGCAACGACTATCGGTCGTTCCGCGAATTCTGGATTTTCCGACTGTAACTGCACGAAACAGCAAGTATCGCAAGGTTTTTGCAAACCGGAGCTTCGCGTACGTCCGGCATGACCGTGCGGACGCGCAAGGTCGAAGTCGCGGCCGTTCTAGGCGGGACCACCAGCGACGCGCATCCAAATACCAAGCGCCCAGACCCTGTGCGCGCAGACCCTGCGCGCCCAGACCCAGAGTGCCAGCACGGCGAATCAAGGGAGACAGCAGCAATGAAGATCAATTGGCTCAGGTCCGCGACGCTAGCAATCGCGGCCAGCGCGGGACTGCCGCTGGCGGCCAGCGCCCAAAGCCCGGCCATTCACATTTCCGACGCAGTCGCCGATCCAGCTAAACCAGGCCCACTAGCGGCCTCGATCAGCGACATCGGCGAGGAAATCGACTTCGCGGCCAGCGAGATTCCATCCATCCAGATTCCATCCAGCCACAGCCGGGCCAGCTATACTCGCGCGAACTATTCCGCAGCAGCCCTGGCCAGCCATGGCCCGTCGTGCGAGCCCTGCCCGTCCTGCGCCGAAGAAGCTGCCGCCGAAGAGGCCGAATGTGAGCCGTGGCGGCTGTTCTGCCAGAAGGAATGCGGCTGCAACGTCTATGGCTGGGTCAACGGCGGCATTATGGCCAACTCGCAATCGCCGGCCAGCGAGTTCAACGGCGTGACGACGTTTCCCGACCAGTGGCACGGCCAGGGCAACCAGGCCTACCTGATCGCCGAAAAGACGATCGACACCGGCGGTTGCGGGTGGGATTGGGGCGGCCGCGTCGATGCGCTTTACGGCAGCGACTACATCTTCACGATGGCCACGGGCCTGGAACTCCGCCCGGAAGGCACCCCCAAGTGGAACAGCAACCCCGATTACGGCGTCGCCTTGCCGCAGGCATTCGTGGAGCTGGGCTACAACGACGCATCGCTCAAAGTAGGCCACTTCTACACGCCGATCGGCTATGAAGTCGTGCCCGCCACGGGCAACTTCTTCTACACGCACGCTTACACGATGCAGTACGGCGAGCCCTTCACCCACTCCGGCCTGCTGGGGACCTGGAAAATGTCGGACGAGCTGACGCTGCTCGGCGCGTACGTCAACGGCTGGGACGCCCTCGACCGCGTGGATGACGAAGGCATGGGCATCGCCGGGTTCAGTTGGAATAGCGGCGAGGGCCTGACCGTCGCCTACAACTACGGCTACAGCATCGACGAACCCACCACGTACGGCGCGCTCACGCCACGGCACATCAGCAGCCTGGTCGTCTCGTACACCCGCTGCGACTGGACCTACGTCTTTCAGAACGACGTCGGCTGGCAACAAGACGGCGTCTTGAATCCCAGCACCGAAGGGGGCGATCCTTTCAGCTCTGCCGAGTGGTACGGCATCAACCAGTACCTCTTCTACACGATCAACGACTGCTGGAAGGCGGGAACTCGCCTGGAATGGTTCCGCGACGACGACGGCGTGCGCGTCGGCGGCATCCGCCCCGGCCAGACCATTCCCACGTCGGGATTTGCCGGCAACTTCTATAACCTGACGGCCGGCCTGAACTGGACGCCGCACGCCAACATCACCGTGCGGCCCGAAGTCCGCTACGACTGGTACGACGGCCTGGCCGCTCCCGGCGGCATCGAGCCCTTCGACGACGGCTCGCGGACCGATCAGTTCCTGTACGGGGTCGATGTGATCGTGCTGTGGTAACTGCCGGCGAAATAATCCCGTCAGCACGCGCAAGTCGAAGTGCGTCCATGGAGAGCCGCATTTGGCTGGCCAGCAAGTCGTGCTAGCACTCTGGTCTTTCGCCCTGGCAAGTGCCGATAAGAGAGGTATGAAAACCATTCAAGTTTTGACGTTGTCGGTTGTCGTCCTCTCGGCCCTCGCGCCCGCGGCCGCCCGGGCTCAAAGCTGGTCGTTCTCGATCGGCCACGGCCATGGGCACCATCACCACTACGACTGGCACCATCACTGCCACGATCCGTTCTGGTGCGGCCCGCATTACGATTACCTGTACGTCGCCCCGCCTCCGGTCGTCCGCCGCGAGATCCGCTACGTGCAGCCGATCGAGGAAACGACCGTCGAGACGCGGGTCCTGCCGCCGCGGGTGAGCACGAAGCAGCCAGTGGCGACGTCGGCGACGGCCAAGGCCCCGCTGCAAATCTGGAACTCGGCCGGACGCCGGGCGAGCGTCGCCTTCTTGGTTGACGGCCAGGAAGTCGCACTGAACGACGGCCAGTCGCATACGTTCTATGGCGGCGGCTCGCGGACCGTCGAGTACGACCGCGGCAGCAATTTTGGCACCGGCCGCGCCGTGCTTACCGAAGGGGAGTTCGAGTTCGTCGTGACCAGCCGCGGCTGGGACCTGGTGCGCCGCGGCGTAGGCACCGGCCCCATCGCCACGCGCTCGAGCACCCCCAAGAATGAGTTGCCCAGCGAGGCAGTCCAGCGATAATCGAGGGTGCCATCCAGCGCCCAGTATGGGCGTGCGATTCCGCTGAGATGTCTGCCTGCCGGATGACCCCCAATGCCGCCGCTCGATTCGTACCCGCAGCTCGACGTAATCGCCGTCGGCGCCCATCCCGACGACGCGGAAATCGCCTGCGGCGGCACGCTCGCCAAGCTCGTCCGCCAGGGCTACCAGGTCGGCATCATCGATCTGACCGACGGCGAACCGACGCCCGACTCGCCCGGCCCCGAGGTGCGCCTGGCCGAGGCCCAAGCCGCCGCCGCGGCTCTGGGCGTCCAGGCCCGCGTGACGCTCGATCTGCCCAACCGCCGGCTCTTCGATTCGTTCGAGGCCCGCGTGCTCCTGGCCAAAGAGTTCCGCAAATACCGCCCGAAAATCGTGATCGGCTTCGGCGACAAGACACCGATGGCCTCGCCCGACCACTGGCAGGCGATGCAAATCACCGATGCCGCCGTGTTCTATTCGCGGCTGACCAAGTGGGACGAGCACTTTGGCGGCCTGCCGGTCCACGCAATCCAGGCCCAGCTCTATTTCCGCCTGGCATTCGAGCCGGAATTGCTCGGCGGCTACGCCAGCCACTTCACGGTCGATATCGCCGAAACGCTGGAGACGAAGCTGGCCGCGGTCCGCTGCTACGCCACGCAATTCCCGCCCGGTAAGGCCCACGTCTTCGACCGGATCCGCGGCGCGGCAATGATCGCCGGCGCGGCCTGCGGCTTTGCGGCGGGCGAAACTTTTGTCAGCACGCGGCCGCTGGGCGCCATCGACCTGGTGAAGACGACGCTGCCGCGATTGGCGGCCGGGCGAGATTAGCACCTAGGGTGTCACGGGTGGCCTGTCCACCCGTGCTTGCCTCACTGCTGGGCCCTTGTTGGACCAGCAGTGGCACCCAATTGCTACGCTTGCTCCATCCGCTGCCGATTGGCCGCGAGATATTCCTCAGCCTCCTGCCGGGTCACGAATCGCTGCGCGGCACTCGCAACGCCGGCCCAGCCCTCGCCGGTCCAGCATTTCTCAAAAACATTCTGGCTGGTCTCCTTGGCGTGAGCTGTAGCAAGGTCGTTGACACTGGGCGTCCCGACATTCGCGGCCAGGATCCACAATTCGGTATCCAGATAGGGTTCAATGCGCATAACGACCTCCTTGGCACGAGCAACGTGCTGGAGTTTTCTCAAGCAAGCGAATGAGCAAATCCGGTGCCGCAATGGCCAAACACGTCGCCCTTTTGCGAGGAATCAACGTCGGTGGAAAAAACCTCGTCCCGATGGCCGCGTTGCGGTCGCTGCTCGCCGACCTCGGACTCGCCGATTGCCAGACGCTGCTCCAAAGCGGCAACGTGGTCTTGGACAGCCCGCGTCTGGCCGCCGAGAAACTCGAGCGGCTGCTGGAAACGGAGACACAGAGGCAGCTTAAGGTGAAGTGCGACTATCTCGTTCGCACGGCCAAAGAGTGGCGCACGATCATCGCGAACAACCCCTTCCCGGATGAAGCGGAGCGCGACCCCGCCCACCTGGTGGTCATGTGCCTGAAGTCCGCTCCGTCCCAGGCCGCCGTGCAGGAACTGGCCGACGCGATCCGCGGGCCCGAGCTGGTCCGCGCCGTGGGAAAACAGCTGTACCTGGTGTACCCCGCCGGCATCGGCCGCTCGAAGCTCACCGGGACGCTCATCGAACGCACGCTGAGCACCCGCGGCACGGGCCGCAACTGGAACACCGTGCAAAAGCTGGCAGCGCTTCTCTAGCTAGATCGTCACCACGATCTTGCCGATTAGCGCAAACCGCCCGAGATATACAGCGTCTCGCCGGTGATCCAGCTCGCATCGGGCGACGCCAGAAAGACAACCGCGGGCGCGATGTCCTCGGGTTGACCGATGCGCCCCAGCGGCGTCTGCGATTCGACTTGCTTGCGGAAATCGCTTTCGGCGATTCCCGCCGCGTGCACTCCTTCGGTTTCGACCATTCCGGGGTTGATCGAGTTGACACGGATCCTTCGCGGCCCGAGTTCTTTGGCCAGCGACTGGGTCGCGGCCACAACGGCGGCTTTCGTACCGCCATACACGGCAGCGCCCGGCAGGCCGGCGGTCGCGGCGACCGAGCTGATGTTGACGATGCTGCCGCCGGACGGGCCAAAATGCTTGACCGCTTCCTGCGTCGTCAATAGCAGGCCCAGCACGTTGAGGTTGAACTGCTTGTGAAAGTGTTCGGCGGTCACATTTTCCAGCGGAGCGAATTCGTAGATGCCGGCGTTGTTGACCAGGATATCGACCTTGTCAAACGCCTTTTTCGTCTCGGCAAAGAGCCGCACGATGTCCTCCTGTTTGGCGACATTGGCCTGGACGGCAATTGCCTTGCCGCCGGCCTTGGTGATGGCGGCGACGACCTTCTCGGCACCGGCCTTACTGGATGAATAGTTAACGACGACCGCCGCTCCTGCGGCGGCGAGGTGCTGGGCGATCGCGGCCCCAATTCCCTTGGACGCTCCGGTGACGACGGCGACCTGACCGGCAAGCTTGGCAGACATGGCATGGGCTCCTGGCGAACGTGAGTGTTTTGTACCGACCGGTAAAAATACGCGGCAGGCCTTGCCGGGTCAAGGGGCATAATGTACCATTCGGTAAGGAAGGTTTTGTTAAGTTCGCGAGGCACACCAAATGGCCGCAGGCCGTCCCAGGGAATTCGACATCGACCAGGCCCTCGAGCGGGCCCTGGCCGTCTTTTGGAAGAAGGGTTACGAAGGGGCGACTCTCCCCGACTTGACCTCCGCCATGCGGATCAATCGGCCCAGCCTTTACGCCGCTTTTGGCAACAAAGAAGCCCTTTTCCGCCGGGCTGTCGAGCGCTACCTGGCGGGTCCGGCGGCTTATTTTGCTGTCGCCTTGCAAGCGCCGACCGCCCGCCATGTCGTCGAGCAGCTCCTGAATGGTGCGATCAACGCGGTGACCGGACCGCACAATCCACGCGGCTGCCTGATGGTCCAGGGGGCCCTGGCCTGTGGCGATGCGGCCGAGGAAGTTCGGCAGGAAGTGAGCGACCGGCGGGCTGGCGGAGTGCGTGCGCTCGCGCGGCGCTTCCAGCGGGCCATTGCCGAGGGGGACCTGCCGCCCGAGACAAGCGCAGGGGACCTGGCCCGCTACGTCGCCACGATCATCCACGGCATGTCGGTCCAGGCCGCCAGCGGCGCGAGCCGAGCGCAATTGCGGCGCGTGGCCCGTTTGGCTTTGCGGAACTGGCCGATGCCTTAGAGGCTGTTGCAAAACGTCATACCTGAACTCGCTAGAGTTCAGGCGGGATTTCCTGAAGTCTGGCGACTTCAGCTACCACGTTTTGCAACAGGCTCTCAGGTTTCCAGCCCGTCGCGCAGCCATGCGGCAATCGCTTCCGCCGTCCCGGGATTGGTCGCCAGCGGAATCTTGTGGACATCGCAGACCCGCATCAGGGCGCTCACGTCCGGCTCGTGCGGCTGGGCGGTCAACGGATCGCGGAAGAAGATGACGGCTCTAATGTGCCCCTGGGCGACGCGGGCCCCGATCATCAGGTCGCCGCCGTCGGGGCCGTGCGCGACGCACTCCACGTCGAGCCCCACCTTCTCCTCGAGCAGGCGCCCGGTGCTTCCCGTCGCAATGAGTTTAGTCCGCTCGAACACGTCGCGATGGCGGAGGACGAATTCGACGATGGCAGGCTTTTTCTGGTCGTGAGCGATGAGGGCGAGCATTGGAGTGGGGCGGAGGTCAGAGGTCGGAGGTCGGAGGTCAGAGATCGGAGGTCAGAGATCGGAGGGCCCAACCATCGCGCCGCGCTACTCAACGACGTTCCCGCTGCCGCCGCTGACCTTGACCAGCTCGGCGCCGGCCTTGGCTTCGGGGCGGTCATCGCGGATCAAGTTGCCGGCAATCCGGCTGTTGGTCGTGTCGCGCACCAAAAGCGCGGCGCTATCGCAATCGAGGATCGTGCAGCCGGTCAGGTGCATTCGCTGGCACTTGTCGAGCACGACCCCCGCCTCGGCTTCGATCACGCGATGCACGTGCAGGCCCTGGATCGTGCAGTCGCGGCAGCCTTTGAAAACAACTTTGTTGCTCGCCTCATTGGTGTAGCCGTAGAGCGGGTTCCGCTCAAGCATGTTCGCCCCGAGCACGATCTGCTGCGAATCTTCGATGAGCAGATTGTGGGCGTAGCCTTGCCAGAATGTGTTGCCGGTGATCGTCACGCCACGAGCGCCGGCGAGGTGGATGTTGGTCTGAACGTCGGAGAGCACATTGTCGCCGATCGTCACGTGGCCGCACTGGAACGGCAGCTTCTCGCCGCGGCGGTTCATGAATCCGCGGCCGAGGATGCGGATGTTGGCCGATTCGGGGGCGCTGTTCGTGTGCTGAATCGTGCAGCCGGTGATCGCAACTTCGGCCATGCTCCCGTCGGCGCAGTCGAGCAGCACGTTGGCCGTGGGCGGACCGGCGGCACTCATGTTCGCCTCAATGTCGCAGCCCGCGATGTGGACGTTGCGGACTTCGCCGCCGCGGACGACCACGCCTCCCCCACCGCAATAGCTGATATGGCTGGCTGAGATGTTCGTCTGGTGCAGGTTCACATGGTCGAGATAGACGCCGCAGCCGCTGTTCTCGTAGATGTGGCAGGCGTCGATCAGCACGTTGCGATTGCGCCCGACCAGGTGAATGCCGTGGCGGCATTTGCGGATGTGCACGCCGCGGACCGTCAGCTGCATCGTGCCCGACGCTTCGATGCCGTCCGCTTCGGCGTGCGTGCCGACAATCGCCAGACCTTCGGCCGCGGGCATCCGCTGTCGCTCCCAAACCTCAGGCTTGACGGTTTCGGGCGCGGCGGTGCCGGCGTGATTGCCGATGAATTTGACCGCCGGGCCGGCGCCGGCCATCTCGAGGCGCGCCGTCCCATCGGCCACCAGCGACGTGAACCCGACCTTGTCGAGATCGACGACGATCGGCCTGGTGATGCGATAATTGCCGGCTGGAAAGCGAATAGTGCCCGCCTTCAGATCGACAAGCGTCTGAATCGCGGCCGTGTCGTCGGTCGAGCCGTCGCCGGTAGCGCCGTAATCGAGCACGGTGACGAAGCTGGCCCGCGACTTCTTGCCGCCGATCTTGCCGACGCCGCTGCCGTCGCCATGACCTGCGACCTGGCTGCCGACTCCCTGGCCCCACCCGCTAGTCCAGGAGATTGCCGTCACACCCAAAAGAACGGCGAGAGATAGACAAAACAGTGAAGATCGCGACATGGCAGCTAACTCCCCCGAAGATTCGGCAAAAAATCGCTAGGGACTAGGTAGTACACAGCCCTACAGTCTTCGTATATTACGCAGACTACCATCTGGTTCCACTCCTCGACCATGACGGAGGCTGCTTCATGTCATGCATCCCTGCTCTTCGCGGCTCTCTCGTGCGTTTTGGCGCGTTGCTCCTCATCTTGATCGCGGCGTCGGGCGCACACGCCGGCCCTGGAGCAATCCAGGCGCCTGTGCAGGCGCCGATCCAAGCGCCTGTGCAGAAACATATCCAGGCGCCTGTCCAAGCGCCCTGCCAGCCGCAAGTCGTCACCAAGACAATCATGGTTCCGCACACCGAGTATAGAACGATGACCGTTAACGATGTCGTCTGCAAGCCGGTGCTCCGCCAGAAGACGATTCCGGTGACACGGCTGGTGCCGGAAACGACCATGGTCACGCGGACGTTCCCCGTGGTGAGGCCGGAGGCCCGCACGCGAACGGTAAGCTACACGGTCTGCCACATGAACTGGGACGTGGTCAGCGACACGATCACGGTCCACGTGCCGTACACCGAGATGCGGCAGGGGACGCGGACGGAGTGTCGCCCGGTGACGGAAACGGTGATGCGCACGGTCTGCGAGAACGCCGGCTATTACGACTGCCGGACCTACACCGACTGCCACGGCTGCGTGCAGACGTGCCGCGTTTGGGTGCCGCAGATGATTACCAAGCAGGTGCCCGTGAACGTCACGCGCCCCGAATACGTCAAGGTTCCGTATCAATATCCGGTCACGCTCTGCCGGCCGGAGACGCGCAACATCAGCCGCCGCGTTCCGCGGCCGACCTACGAGACCAAGACCCGCGAAGTTCATTACACCGTGCCGGTGACCGACTACGTCCAGCGCCAGGTTCCGCACACGGTCTGCCGGCCGGTCACGGTAGAGAAGGTGGTCAACTACACGCAGATGGTTTCCGAGACGGTGCAGCGCTTGGTCACGGTGCCGGTGTGCACGATGGTGCCCAAGACGGTGAGCTACACGATCGGCTGCGGACACTGCGGCTCGTGCGGATATTAGTGCTCCACACTGTCCTTAGCCGGGACCAAACCTGGTCCCGGTCCGGTTACCGCGCTGCGCGGCGGGTGATTTGAGTATTCGACAATGATCAATTTGCAATGATCAATTTGCAATCGGCCGGCGTGGCTCGATTGCAAATTGCCAATTGAACATTGAACATTGCAAATTGGCGGCGACGTTATTTCCTCAACTGCGCCATCTGCTTGGCTGGAGGCGGAAGGAATCAGCGCGAACGGAAAGGGTAGGGTACAATGCACCTGGAGGCAAAATATGACCGCCCTACTCCAGCAAGCATTTGACGAGGCGTCCAAGCGTTCGCGCGAGGAGCAGGACGTTCTGGCCGCCCGCCTCCTTGCAGAGCTGGCTGCGGAGAGCGCCTTCGACCAGGCGATGGCTCGATCTTCGGAAAGCTCTCCCAGCTCGCGCGTCAGGCGATCGACGAACACCGGGCCGGCCAAACCGAAGAGCTTGCCCCGGAGCGGCGATGAACTCTTGCAGCCGCAGCGCGCGATGCTCGCCTCAGCTCAGCCCGCTTCAGCGGGCTCCCTGTCAGCCACCGCCTTCAGGCGGTGGATAGCACCGCCAATCGCGATTTGTTTTCCAGCAGGCTTCAGCCTGCTTCGGGCCCCGCGGCTTTAGCCGTTTGGCGCGGCGGACTGGCTAAAGCCCAATGCCAAGCCGGCTGAAGCCGGCTGTTCCAGACATCAACTTCGCGCTTTCGCGATCCACCAGCTAAAGCTGGTGTCTAACGGGGAGCCTGCTGAAGCAGGCTGATCGGCGCTGAGTCGGACCGGTGTCACGGAGTCGGGAATGAAATGCAAGGGCGGCGGTCTACCTCGTGCCGCGCCGCGCGGCTCAAATGAGCCTCGCCCTCTCCCGCCGAATGCCTACTTCTTGAACTGCGCCATCTGCTCGGCGATCCATTTTTCCAGCTCGGCGAAATCGACCGGCGGCAGCTTCGACAAATCGGGCCGCAGCCGCTCCGCGTCCTTGATATAGACGTGGCGGATGGCGTGCTGAGGCTTGTCGGTGTTCCACTGGACGAGCACCCGCACGCACCGCCGCAGGCTTCCCGGAACATCGACCTCATACGTGCACAATAGCGGCACGTCGAGCCAACCGAGCTGCCGTGCGGCCAGGGCTGGGAATTCGGCGTCTAGGTCGCGCGTCAGGCTGAAGATGGCGCTGGCTACGTCTTCGGGCTCGATGCCGTTGACGCGGATCATCAGCGCCAAAAGCTGCCGCGTACACGTCAGGATTTCCTCCCGCGTGTTGGCCTCAGCCGTCGTCGCCCCGCGCACCCCCCGGCACATCATGCGTCACTATCCTCCCACTGCGGCAAAAGCCCAGCATAACCTTTGCGGGACGTGAACGTAGGCCGAATAGTTCGTAGCCGGATTCGCCAGAATTCGGGCAGTCGAATCACCGACGATTCCGGAAGTCTGGCGACTTCCGCTACAGATCGGCCAGCTTCACCGTGCAAAACTTCCGGCCGTCCGCACCATGCGGCTGTTCATCGGCTGCATCGGGGGCCGGGCCGGCGAGGGAGACATCGGCCGTGCCTGCCCCACCTTGATCGGGCCGGGCTGCTCGGCTTTGTGGATCGGTCTGCCGGGTGTCGGTTTCGGACCGGCTGGACGGTCCCAGTTTTCGCTCATGATGCTCTGGCCGTGGGGAGCATGGTCGTAATAAACATCGCCCGGCGTGGCCGGCATCACGCTGCCGTGGCTGATATGTTCGCCGCCGCCGCAAGAGTCGCACGCGGCGCCATGGCGTCGCCCGCAAAGGGGCCCGCACCACTCGCCGCAGCAAGGCGCGGGGCAGTATTTGTAGCCGTGCAGGCACGCCAGCAGGCGCTGCATGGGCCCGAGTTGGCAATAACCGTGCGGGCCGGTCCACTGGCCGTAGCACTGGTCGCACGGATCGCAGCAATCGGGCGGATCGCTGACCCACTCGCCCCAGTAGACTTCGCCGCAGCCCCGGCCGCAGGTTTTGTTCCAGCGGCAGAACGAGAGAATGCCGCAGTCGCTCGGGCAAGCGCACGACTCACAGCCGTGCGGTCCGCACTCGTTTTCGTTGCCGCACCAGACGATCGGCTTGCGCAGGCATAGGCAGCAGCAGTTGTCCAACAGGCCGCAGCCGCCATGGCCCGCGTGGCATTCCCCGCCCGCGCAGCAATCGGCCTGGCAAGCACCATCCAGGCAGCCGGCCGTTTCATACCCGCCGCAAGGACCGCAGCAGCAGCAACCCGCATGGGCCAAGGCCGCCAAAGCGGCGCAGACGAAGAGCCAACGAGCCATCATGGCACGATTCCCGGAGTGAAAGCGCAAACGGGGAGAATACGCTCGCTCCTGGTTATCGGCCCGCAAACTCACCCCAGTCGAGAAAATCGCGCTAACCGGCAAATTTTGCCGCGCCTCGACCATTGAAACTCGCTGGCAATGCTGTCATCTTCCATGTCCAAGGTCCCAAGGCGGACGTCGGAAGTCGCAAGTCAGAGGTCGTGCCTCTCAATGCTCGCTCTGGCGCACTCCGCATTCCGCACTCCGCATTCCGCATTCCGCATTTCGATGGAGTTAACTCCCATGCGCCTCTGCCGCTTCCTGCAAAACAACCGTCTCACCGTTGGTCTGTACGACGACAAGTTCGTCGTTCCCATTTCCGCTGCGGCTGAGGCCTATACCCACGCCACGCACGACAAGGTCGAGCTGCCCGCCAGCGAAAATCTGCTCGACTTTCTGCCGCCCGGTGGAAAGGCTTTTGCCGCGGCCAAGAAAGTGGCCGACTGGGCGGCCCGCAACGACGGCGCCGTCCCGGCCGCGGCTCGCGTACCGCTGGAGAAGATCGAACTGCTGCGGCCGATCGAGCGGCCCAACAAGCTGCTCTTGCTCGCGGGCAATTACAACGAGCACATCACCGAAGGTGGCGGCAGAGCGACCGAGCGGGCCGAAACCTTTCCCTACGTCTTCATGAAGCCGCCGACGACGGCACTGGTCGATCCGTTCAAGCCCGTGGCCATTCCCAAGGTTTCGCCAGACCACATCGATTGGGAGCTGGAGCTGGGCGTCGTCATTGGCAAGGCGGCCCGCCACGTCACCGAGTCCGACGCCCTGGGCTACGTCGCCGGCTATACCATTTGCAACGACATCTCGGACCGCGTCTTCCGCCCCAACCCCAGCCGCAAGGAGCGGCCGAACGACAAGTGGTTCGACTGGGAGCACGGCAAGTGGCACGACAGCTTCTGCCCCTGCGGCCCGTGCATCGCTTCGGCCGATGCCGTGCCCGATCCGCAGAAGCTGGCCATGAAGCTCACCGTCAGCGGCAGCCTCAAGCAAAACGCCACCACGGCTCAGCAGATCTTCCCGGTGGCCGCCGTCGTGGCCTTCATCAGCGACATCGTCACGCTCGAACCGGGCGACATCATCGCCACCGGCACCCCCGCCGGTGTTGGTCACGCGACCAAGACCTACCTCAAGCCGGGCGACCGGATGGAAGCCTGGATCGAGGGGATCGGCACGCTCATCTCGCCGGTCGTGGCGGAGGGGGCGATGCGAATGGATTGACGCATTCGCCACCTTTCGAATTCCACCACCACGAAGGCGCAACGTGTTTTGCAGCAAGCTATGCCCTCCTTTCTGTTCTGGAACCTGAATCGACATCCGCGTAGCGCGCTCTTGGCAGAACTTGCGCGAGAACACAATCTGTCCATGGTCCTGACAGCAGAATTAGGTGCTGATAGCGACTCGATCCTTCGCGAACTTTCGACGGCCACTGGCAGAAACTTCTACGAGAGTTGGCTCCCGCTGACACCGCGCGTCCGACTCTTCCACTGCCTGGGAGAAGAGTGTGTCCGATTTCAACACGTCGAAGCAAACGGCGCCCTTGCAATTCATCGCGCCTTGCTCGATGGAATCGAAGTCCTGATCGCGGCGGTGCACCTACCGAGCAAGCTCCATTGGGACGAGGCCGAGCAAGCGGCGGAAGCGCAACACCTGTCCGCCATCATTCGTCGAGTCGAAACCGACCTCGGGCATGATCGCACGATTCTGATCGGCGACTTCAACATGAATCCGTTCGAGTTGGGTCTGATTCAGTGCCACGCGTTTCATGGAGTCATGACCCGGCAACTGGCCCTCGAACGCGGTCGTATTGTGCAGGACAAATCTCATCCCTTCTTCTATAATCCAATGTGGGGCTTTTTTGGCGATCGATCCGCCGGCCCTCCAGGCACCTATTTCTATCGAAGCGCGACGCCACGCATGTATTTTTGGAATATCTTTGATCAGGTGCTGTTCCGGCCGTCGTTGTTCGCACATTTCCAAGAACGGGTGGGTATTCTTGCGAAAGTTTGTGACATGTCCCTGGTCAACGAAAATGGCATTCCCAATCAGAATGTCGGCTCCGACCACCAGGGCTTACGCATCGATTTGTGGACGCAACTGCTTAGCCTGTGGGGATTTGCAATAAATCGGCATACCGGTGTTGGACAAATCGTCGCGAGTGCGCC
>JAKEHX010000108.1 GCA_022614795.1 Planctomycetaceae bacterium
CGGGTCATCCGCGGGTAACGGGTTCGACAAGCCGGCGGCGATCATCCCTGCGAGGAGTGCCGCTACGGCCAAGCCGCTGATGGTCTGCTGACGCGAGACGTGGATGTTCATGGGGTGCGTCTCCTGGGTATGGGGAAAGATGCCTCATCCGGGGCGCACCGGCCTGCGGCGCGACCCGGTCTGAATCACTGCTAGCGCGGGGCCACCGCGCGCAGGACGGGGTAATACTGGCTGAAGACCCAGTCTGTCTTGGCGCTGTCCTGGTGGCACTTGTTGCACGCGGCGACAGCGCCCTTGGACACCTCCGCCTTGAGCGGGTATTTGTGGCCGAAGCTGAAGTAGGCCCAGTTGCCGGGCTCGTCCTTGAAACGCTTCGAGTCCTTGATCGCGGCCTCCAGGCCGGTGAACTCGCCCTGGAAGTAACCCTTGCCGCTGGCCGCCTCCTTGGACCCGACGCTGCTGAGTTCTTTGACCAGGACGGTGCCGTCACGGAACTTGCCGGTCTTCTCGTACTGA
The DNA here is from genome assembly GCA_022614795.1 of Planctomycetaceae bacterium. GTDB lineage: Bacteria > Planctomycetota > Planctomycetia > Pirellulales > Pirellulaceae > CAYLLN01. The sequence goes on from JAKEHX010000108.1 coordinate 517, forward strand.
GCGAAGCTCTCGGGGTCCATGTAGACTTCGTGGAACTCGGGGAACGAGGCCTCGCCATCGTTGAGATCGTTGGGGGTCAGCGGCGTGCCGATGTACACCCACTTGCGATAGCCGACGGGCTGTTTGAGTTGGCCGTCGGCGGTGAACGCGACCTGCCCCGCCGGGGCCTGGGGCTGTGCGGAGGCGGGCCTTACCGCCGGCCCGGTCAGCGCGTAGGACAATCCGGCGATCACCGCCACCACCGCGATCCACGCGGTTACGCTCGTTCGGTTCAGTCGAAACATAGTGCTACCTCCTCGCTTTCGGAAAATGAGGTTCTAGAGAGCTCATGGCTTACTCTTGTCATGGACAGCGCCATGGGAGAGCGGCAAACGCTAAAAACATGCCGTCTTGCGAGTCATCCCTTGAGCAGAGTCGCAAGTGCATACGCTTGCAGGCTTTTGAGGAAAATCAGGACCGAGGCGAAAGAGAGCGGCCAAATCTTCAAGGCGCCACGACACCCACGTCTTTCTGTAATCGTCATGTTTACCCTGCCTGGTGGCTTACGCCCGAGGGATGGAGCGGCTGAGCCAGTCCTCGAAACGCGTCGGGCCGAGGCGCGGATTGTCGCCGGGGGTGAGGCTCTGATCGTTGACTGCTGTGCCGAAGTAGCCTGCGTGGGCGTCTGTGATCACCTTCCGTGCGTCTCGGTTTGCGCTCAAGAATCGTCGGACGAGTTCGTCCATGCGTATCGGTTCCGGGCCCGCCAGCTCGACGGTGCCATTGAGCGGCTGGGCGACGGCGATTTCGGCCAGCGCGGCAGCGACGTCATCGGACACGATGGGTTGCATTAGCGCAGGTGGCAACCGAACCGTTTGCCCGTCGGTGGCCGATTGGGCGATGCCGCCCACGAACTCGAAGAACTGCGTGGCGCGCACGATCGTGTAAGGAATCGGGGACGCCTTGATTAGCTTTTCCTGGGCCAGCTTCGCGCGGAAGTAACCACTCGCGAGCAGGCGATCGGTGCCGACAACCGACAGCGCAATGTGATGTCCCACGCCAGCGGCCGCTTCCGCGGCCAAGAGGTTGCGACCTGATGTCTCGAAGAACGCCAGGACGGCGTTGTCCTCCCAAGTGGGCGCATTCGCGACATTGACGACCACCTGAGCGCCGGCAAGGGCTTGCGCCAGTCCCTCGCCAGTGACGGTGTTGACGCCGGAAGAGGGCGACGCCGCCACAACCTCATGGCCATGCTGACGAAGGTTGTTTACAAGTTTTTTTCCGATGAGCCCGCTGCCGCCGATGACCACAATGTTCATGGCGAATCTCCTATTTGGCTTGCCAGTCGCGGACGGCGCTTTCGCCCACCTTGGCCAGCGGTGAATACCGCGGATGCCGCGAATCCTTATACGGGTTGTTTCGCGCCGCGTTGTAGCAGCAGATCAGCGACCACCGCGGCTCGTCTGAGGTGTTCATGTCGCTGCGATGCAGGAGATTGCAGTCGAAGAAGATCGCGTCCCCGGGCTCGCATTCGACGTGCAGTAAGGCCATTCGCTCCAAAGCGGCGTTGACCTGCTCCATGCTCGCCCCGGTCTGGTCGCCCGCCTTGCCATGGTCGATTCGCCCCATCAAGTGCGAGCCGCGGATCACCTGGAGGCAGCCGTTGGCCTGATTCGCCCGGCTGACGGCGATCAGGCAGCTCGCCAGGAACGGAAACAGGCAGCCATTGTGGTACCAGTAGCCGTAGTCCTGGTGCCACTCCCAAGCGCCGCCGACGCGGGGCTCCTTGAGCATCATCTTCATGTGATAGAGATAGACTTCGCCCCCGAGGACCTGCTCGATCCGCTCGACGATCCGCGGCGAGCGGGCGAACATGCTGTAGAGATCGTCGCCGGCATGATTCCAGAGAGCCAGCTTTGTCTCGTGGCCGGTCGAATCCTTACGGCCATAGACGCTGCCGGAAAAGCTCGGGTCGTCTTCGGCGAAGCGCCGCAGTTTGTCGATCTCGCCGCGGTCATAGAGCCCGCGCACGACAAAGAATCCATCGCGCTCGTAGTCGGCAAGCTCGTGCGGCGTGAAGTGCGTGTCCGGCATCGTCCATCGCTCCCACTCGTTGTCTCTCGGCGTCGCCTTCTATAAGCTATCGGAATTCACCAAGAATGCCACTCTGCTGTAGCGAGTGCCCGAGGATCGCCGCTGAGGACCAATACCACGATGGCCAAGGATAAAGCCAAGGACGACAAGCCCGCCAAGGCCGCGACCAAGCGGATTCTGCTCGTCGATGACGACGCCGAGATCGTTGACGCAATGCGCTATGCCCTCGAAGCACGCGGCTTTCAGATCTTCATCGCTCGCGACGGCAACCAGGGCCTGGCCATGGCCGAACGCGAGGATCCCGATCTTGTGATTCTCGACATGATGATGCCCAAGCGGAGCGGCTTTCTGGTCCTCGAAAAGCTCCGCCGCACGCGCCCCGTGCCTGTGCGCGTCGTCATGATCACCGCCAACGAGGGGAGCCGGCACAAGGCCTATGCCGAAATGCTCGGCGTCGACGATTACCTGCGAAAGCCCTTCGCGATGGACAAGCTGATCGAAACGGTGCAGCGGCTCTTGGCATAGTTGAGCCGATCGGCGGGTGCCACTGCTGGCTTGCCCAGCAGTGCCAGCGGCTCTATGCCCGGCAAGCCGGCTGCGGTCCCCTGGTTGCCTTGACCAGGGACTCGAACCAGCGCAGTTCCTCGGCAATGCCGGTGGCCAGGTCCGGCTGGCGCAATTCCGGCGGCAGCACCCCCCAGGCATAGGTTTCGACCTCGAAGTGCCGGCAGTCGCTGGTCATTGCTAGCGCCCGCAAGCACTGGCCGATCTGCTCTTGCGTCGAGAAGAGCCGGCCGAACTGCTGCAGATAGATCGGCACGTGGAAATGGACCCGCCACTCGCCTTGCGGGTCGTCGCGCTCGGCAGCCAGGGCCAAACCAAGGTCCTCATAAAAAATGTCGTCCCCCCGGCGGCGCACGACCGTCTGATGCAGATAGCGGTCCTCGGCGAACTGGCTGAGCTGGCTAATCGCCTCCACTCGCGGCTGAGCAGAGGGCGGCTCGAACAGGTCGAGGTCCATCCGCAGGGCCGCCGAGACCTGCACCTTGCCCACCTTGATCCCCGCGTCGCGGTATTTGCCTAGCACGACGGCCTGGTCCTCGAACATCACCGCGGCGTGACAAACGTCGTGGCAAATCCGCACGTACCGCCGGACGATCTCGTCGTCCTCGCGGTCGAGCAGTTGCCACTGAAAAAAGTGCACGGCATCGTCGGCAAACGAGAACACGCAGCCCGGCTCGGGCTCCAGGCAGAGGTAAATGAGCCTGCCCGTCCGCTGCTCCAGCTCGTGCATGTGCTGGGCGGCCTGGCGGAGCTGCTGGCCGGCCAGCTCCTGATCGGACCGGTCGGGGCAGGGCGTGCCCCAGGCGATCGGCAGCGTCGAAATGCTCCCTTCCAGGCCCGGCGGCAACAGCTCGTGCTGCAAATCGACCAGCCGCAGCGTGTACTCGAGCCGCTCGGCCTGCCACCAAGTCGGCTCATAGACGCGGTGCTTGACGACGGCCTGGTGGAAGTCGCCGTAAGGGAAGCCGTTGAGCGTATAGGGCACCAGGCCCCGCTCGGCGAGCCAATCGCGGAATTGCGCCGCTCCGCTGGCGGCAAGCTCCTGGGCCGCCTGCGCCGAGAGCCACAGGCCGATTCCCATTGGGCGATCCGGGCTGTAGAGCGCCTTCACGGCGGCCGCGTGCCTGCCGAGGTTGGCCCGCGTGGCCTCGAGCGTGGCTCCCGCGTGGACGTTGGTGCAATAACCGGTGGAATAGGGGATCGTTGACACAGCGGAGGAGTGGACCGCGGATGACGCGGAAAGGCGTTGGAGTTGAACCTACTGGAAACGGTTCAGCTTGGCGAGAAGGCGTCGCTGAACACGCAGCAGCGGTAACGTTGCACCTTCCTCCTCGCCGCATCATTCGATCAGGTCGCTCACGACCTTCCCTCCCTGGTCGGTCAGGCGGACGCTCAGCCCCTTGTAATTGACCGCCAGCCGCCGATGGTCGAAGCCGAATTGGTGCAGGATCGTCGCGTGCAGGTCGTTCATGTGCACGGGCTTGTCGGCGACGCTCCAGCCGATCTCGTCGGTCGCGCCGTAGGTCAGGCCCCCTTTGAAACCGCCGCCGGCCATCCAGATGCTGAAGGCGAAGGGGTGATGGTCGCGGCCGACTTTTTCGGGCATCACGCCGCCGCGGTTTTCGGCCAGCGGCGTGCGGCCAAATTCCCCGGCGAAGACGAGCAGCGTGCTGTCCAAGAGGCCCCGCTGTTTGAGGTCCTTGATCAGGGCGGCCAGCGGCTGGTCGGCCATGCCCGCGCAGTAGCCCAGCTCCTCGTCGAGGTTGCTGTGATGGTCCCACGAAGCATGGACCATCGTCACGAAACGCACTCCGCGCTCGACCAGGCGGCGGGCCAGCAGGCAATTGCGGGCGAATTGCTTATAGACATTCGGCCCGCTGCCGCGACCTCCCAGGTCCTTGGGCTCAGGCCGCTCCACGCCGTACATGTCGAGCGTCGTTTGCGATTCCTGCGACAAATCGACCAGCTCCGGCGCGGCCGCTTGCATGCGGAAGGCCAGCTCGTAACTGGCGATGCGGCTGGCAATTTCCGGGTCGGCCAGCGTTTCGAGCCGGCGGCGGTTGAGGCTGGAGATCGCCCCCAGGCTCTGCTGCTGAAGCTCGGTGCTGACGCCCGGCGGATTGGCCAGGTTCAGGACCGGATCGCCCTGGTCGCGGAACAGCACGCCCTGATAGGTCGAGGGCAGAAAACCGCTCGTCCAGTTCGAAACGCCGCCGCTGCCGCCGCGGCCCGCGGTCAGCACGACATAAGCCGGCAGGTTCTCGGTCTCGCTCCCCAGACCATACGTCAGCCACGAACCCATGCTCGGCCGCCCGAAACGCGGCACGCCGCTCATCAGCATGAGCTGAGCCGGATGGTGGTTGAACGCGTCGGTGTGCATCGAGCGGATCAGGCAGACATCGTCGGCGACGCTCCCCAGGTGCGGCAGAAAATCGGACAGCTCCATGCCGCACTGCTCGTGCCGCGAGAACGTTCGCGGGCTCCCCCACAGGACCGCCGTTTCCTTCTTGATGAACGCGAAACGGACACTCTTCGTCATCGATTCGGGAAGCTGCTGGCGATGCAGCTCGCGGAGTTTGGGCTTGGGGTCGAACAGGTCGATGTGGCTCGGGGCCCCTTCCGGCAGGAAAAAGATGCAAGCCTTGGCCTTCGGCGCAAAGTGCGGCGCCTTGGGAGCAAGCGGATTGGCCGATGCATCGTCCGCTTCACCGGCCAGCAGCCCATCCTGCCGCAGAAGCGACGCAAGCGCCATAAGACCCAGGCCGGATGCGCTGGAGGTGAAGAACTGGCGGCGCGTGGCGGCAAGCTGATTTTGGATTTTGGATTTTGGATTTTGGATTCGTGACATAGCAGCACTATCCCGCTTGACCACTCACCACTCACCACTCACGACCTACTCCCTCGTAATAAACTCATCCAAATTCAGCACTGTCCGGCTGACGCCGATCCAGGCTGCCAGCTCCGCGGCACTCGTCCCTTCAGGTAAGGGCTCAGGGCCGGCGATCTGCTTTGCGGCCGCCTCGTCCTGCAGCGTCAGGCGGACTTGATCGTCGAACAGCACGACGAGGTCCGTCAGCTCCGCCTCGCTGGGCCGGCGGGCCAGGCACAGAATAAATGCATGAGCGGCGCGGCGGCGCACGACTTCACGCGGCTCGCCGGCGGAAGGAACCTCGCGGACGATTCGCCGGGCAAGCGACTGCGACGCTTCAAAAAACGCCGGATCGTTCCAAATCGTCAGGGCCTGAAGCGGAGTGTTGCTCGTCTGCCGCCTCGCGGTGCACTCGTTGCTGTCGGGCGAGTCGAACGTCATCAGCATCGGATATGGGCTGGTCCGCTGGAAAAACGTGTACAGGCCGCGGCGATATCGGTCGACTCCTTGGCTTTCGACCCATTTCGCGCTGCCGGCATAAGTGAGGCCCGCATATTCCGCCGGCTGGGGCGGGCGGACGCTCGCTCCGCCGATCCGCTCGGTCAACATGCCGCTGGCCGCCAGCGACAGATCGCGAATGATCTCGGACTCGACGCGCCGCCGCGACTGGCGAGCGAGGAGCACGTTTTCCGGATCGGCCTTCGTCAGCTCGTGCCGCGGGGCCGACGACTGCTGATAAACCCGCGAACAGGCAATCGTGCGGAGCAACTCCTTCAGGCTCCAGCCATCGGCCATGTACTCGCTGGCCAGCCAATCGAGCAGCTCCGGATGCGACGGCAGTTCGCCCTGCTTGCCGAAATCGTCGCTCGTCGGGACGAGGCCTCGGCCAAACATCTGCTGCCAGACGCGATTGACCGCGACCCGCGACGAGAGCGGATGAGCCGGATCGACCAGCCACCGGGCCAGATCGATCCGATCGAGCGTTGTGCCACGGGAAGTGAGCGGCGGCAGGACCGCGAACGTGCCCGGCTCGACGGCGTCGCCGGGACTCAAAAAATCGCCGCGCAAAAGCACGTTCGTCACTCGCGGCTCGCTGCGCTGGCTGACCGCTTGGGCCTTTTGATCTTCGGGCAGCTTGGGGGCCTTGGCCTGGTGATCGGTGACCGCCTTGGCCAACCGGACATACTCCGCGTCCATCGTCCGAAAGAATGTGTCGATTGCTTTAGACTGCTCCGGGCCGCGGTCCGCTTTCGAAACCGCGAGTGCCTGGGCGACATCCGCGGGAATGCCTTCCAGGGGGACCGGCGGCGGCGCGGTGGCGACCGACAGGCGGAAGCAGCCGATGTTGTGCGGGGCCGCCTTGCCATACGCCTGGTCGAGCGTGATGGTCAGCTTCGTGCCCCCCTCGAAGCCCAGCGGCTCTTTTGTCTCGAACACGGCGACGTGACGCTTGCCGAATTGCGGCGAAATCGCCCAGCCGTCAGCCGGGTCGTCGTTGATCGCCAGCTCGGGCGCAAACTTGTCCTGCGAATGGTCGGCTCGGGCGGCGGTGAACACAATCGCCAGCGGATCAACTTCTGTGCCGCTGGGTGCAACAGGCGCAGCCGTGACCTTCAGCGTCGCCAAGACGAAGTTGCCATTGGCGCTGCGTCCCGGGCCGCTCTTGGGCAGGCTCTTCTCCGGTAAGACTTCCAGGCGAATCGCGGTCAGCTTGCCCTGCGGCGCGGTCGCTTCCAGCGTATAGACATCCGACACCTTGTTGGCGCCGCTGACGAGCGTCGAGCCGTCGGGCTGTTTGGCGAACGTCGCTCCGTGCTTGGAGGTGAGCGATGTCAGCTCCAGCGTTTGCCAGACCACCGGCGAGGCCGCAGCCGTCGCTTCCCACTGGGCCTGTGCCGCGGGCAGCTCGTCGCGCTCGTACGCCGTCAGAGAATCGCGGAGCCCGGCCAACTCGTTGGCGTGCACCAGCCGATCGGCGGCCAGCTTCGCGGCTTGTTCGGGGGTCGGCGCTTCGATGTCCGACTCGTCGAGGCTGTTGAAAAAAGCGTACAGCGAATAATACTCGCGCTGCGTCAGCGGATCGTATTTGTGCGTGTGGCACTGCGCACAGCCGACCGTCAGGCCCAGCCAGATCGTGCCCAGCGTGTTCGTTCGATCGACCGTCTTCTTGACGCGGTCCTCCTCTGGATCGATACCCCCTTCGGTGTTGTGCAGCGTGTTGCGGTGCAGGCCACTGGCGGTCCGCTGGGCGAGCGTCGCACCCGGCAACAGGTCGCCTGCGAGCTGCTCGAGCGTGAACTGGTCGTACGGCATGTCGGCGTTAACGGCACCGATCACCCAGTCGCGATAACGCCAGGCAAACGGCCGCGGGCGGTCCTTTTCATAGCCGTCGCTGTCGGCATAACGGGCCAGGTCCAGCCAGTGACGGCCCCAGCGCTCGCCGAAGTGCGGCGAGGCGAGCAATCGATCGACAAGGCGCTCGACGGCATCGGGCCGCGAATCGCTCGTGAACTCTTCAATTGCCTCGGGCGATGGCGGCAGGCCAGTCAGGTTGAGATACAGCCGCCGCAGGAGCGTCGTCCGCTCCGCCGGGGGCGAGGGAGTGAGCCGCTCGCGCGCCAGGCGGTCAAGAATGAACGCGTCGATGGGCGACCGCGTCCACGATGAGTCGTTCACGGCGGGCGGCGCGGTCCGCGCGATTGGCTGGAGTGACCAGTGCCGCTTGGCGGCGTCGGCCAGCGCGGCGTCGTCCGGCCACGCGGCTCCTTGATCGATCCAGGCGCGGATCAGGCCAATCTCGCCGGCCGTCAGCGGCTTTCCTTTGCCGTCGGGAGGCATGACCCCGAAGTCTTCGTCGATGCCGGCGATCAACTTCACCAGGCGGCTGTCGGCGCTTTTGCCGGGGATGATCTCCCGGCCCGAATCGCCCCCATCCAAGGCCCGCTGCTTCTGGTCCAGACGCAGGCCCCCTTCCTGATGCTCGCTCCCGTGGCAGGAGCAGCAATTCTTCTTGAAGAGCGGCTGGATATCGGCCAGGTAATCGACCTTCCGCTCGGCTGGCGGCGGCAGTTTCGCGGGCTCGTCGGCCCGAACAGCCGCGACGCCGGCAATCACCAAGCCTGCAAATACCAGTCCCGGCAAAAGGCTTCGCAGCAGGCAATTCATCAGGCGCGATTCCCAGGCAGGTAAGAAGGAGCCAATAGGCGGGGGAACATTTGGGGCGGGACCTTCATTTGACCAACCCCGCCTTCGGGCGTCAAATCGCGGCAGCCGCTAAACAGGCCGATTCACGCACCAATTAACGCAATTCACGTTTGCATCCGCTGCTTTACGGCGCGGCACGAGTGCACCAAGAAATGCAATCCACAAGCCGAGTGCCACTAGCCTTTGCCGCTCTTTGGAGTGACGCCAGCCGCATCAGCGTCTTGCCCCGCTTACGACACCTTGCCATTTGTCCGTTCTGCCAGGGAAAACCTGCTCGCGGCACGCGGCGTGCTTCACGACTGCATCCGAGGCGGTTCGCAGCCCAAAATCAAGGAGTTTGAATGAGGAGGCATGGTTTTCTGATTGACATGGATGGGGTGATCTATCGCGGCAAACAGCTCATCCCCGGGGCGGACCAGTTCATCACTTGTCTCTTGGACCGCGGCGTGCCGTTCGCGTTCCTGACTAACAACAGCCAGCGGACGCGGCGCGACGTCGCCACGAAGCTGGCCCGCATGGGAATTCCAGTTGACGAATCGCACATCTTCACGTGTGCGATGGCCACGGCCCGCTTCCTCGCCGCACAAAAGCCGCGGGGCACGGCGTTCGTCATCGGCGAAGGGGGCCTCTTGCAGGCCCTGCACACCAACGGCTACGCGATCGTCGATGACGAGCCCGATTACGTCGTCGTCGGCGAAGGGCGGACGTTCAACATGGAGATCGTCGAGCATGCCGTGCGGCTGATCCTCCGCGGCAGCAAGCTCGTGGCGACCAATATCGACCCGAACTGCCCCACCTCGCAGGGTTTGCGTCCCGGCTGCGGGGCGATCGTGGCGATGCTCGAAGCGGCGACCGGGCTGACGGCGTTCAGCGTCGGCAAGCCGAGCCCCGTGATGATGCGGGCGGCTCGCAAGGAACTGGGCCTGGCGACCGACGAGACGATCATGATCGGCGACACGATGGAAACCGACATCCTCGGCGGCGTGCAAATGGGCTACCGGACGGTCCTCGTGCTCAGCGGCGGCACGCAGCACGACGACCTGGCCCGCTATGCCTACCGGCCGGACCTGGTGCTCGATTCGATCGCCGACCTGGCCGACGAAGCGACCTACGCTGCCGTGATTGGCGAGACGCTGCCGCTCGTGGCGCACGAATCGCTGGGAGCCGCGCTGTAGGGAACGCCCTCTGTGGCGTTCCACAATCCGCAACACAGGTCCTCCCGCCCATGCCACTCGTGCTCGATCCCGCGCATGAGAAGCGCGCTGTCGAACTCGACCGAGCCGGGCGGAAACAGCGTGGAGTCGTCGAACAGGCTGGAGGCAACATGCCTGACCGCGAGCAACTCAACGTGCCAATCGCGGCAGGCGAGTTCCAATCCCTGGAAGCGGCCTGGATCGGAGGTGGCCGAATAGCCGAGCGATCCAGCCGCGTAGAAGGCCGACGCTTCGTCGAGAGAGCAAAAGATTGAGCTGCTCGGCCAGCCATCGGCCAGATCGGCAATGACCGACACCGACGTGTCGCTGTCGTCCGACCGCATGGCAACTTCAAAGTGCCGGCTCGTTTCACGGACGCGAAAACTCGCGTGATGATGGATTCCTGGAAAGACCCGCCCGCCGGCCATGACGTTCAAACGCGAATTGGTGTCGCGGCGGCGGACATAGACTCCTTCGCGAACGCCGGCTGGCGTGTCCCACACCGCGGCGATGCGATGGGCCGCGTTTTCGGACGACTGGCCCACTAGGGGCGGGAGCCACCGCGGCCGCACGCCGCGCAGGCGAATCAGGCAGATGCCGGCCAGCGCGTAGCCATGCACGATTTTCGGCCGGAATGGGGGCGGCAGGAGGGGCTCGATCGCAGCCGGATCGACCCGGTAGTTCACCAGAATCCGCCGGTCGATCGTGCCGGTAATGACGGGTAGTCGCATGGAGCGCTAACCGCACGAGTGCCGAGCAGTTAACCAAAAACACGTAGCTGAAGTCGCCAGACTTCAGGAAATTCTGCCTGAACGCTGGCGAGCTCTGCTACCCCCGGCGACTTACTTCGCCTCGCGTGCCGCTTTCGCCGCCTCTCGCGCATGGACGAGCCGTATGTCGAGCCCCAGCCGGCAAATACGAGCGTGCTGGAGGGCAATCCGCGGCTCTTGCCCGGCGTCGAACTTTCGCTTGGTGATCACCTCAACCGCTTTGGCGACATCGCGCGCGAGTTCCAATTCACTGACCTTGGCGGCCGGAGTTTCAGCCAGCTCGCCGGCAGCATCGGCGAAAGCTTCAATCGCGTAGCTGATGTCGTTGATGGGCGCCCTGCCCCGCCGATACAACTCGTATAGGTCTTTCACCTGCGCGGTCGCCTCGTTGTAGCGCTCTTTCAGCAGCCGCCGCAACTCGCTGTCCGAATCAGCGATCTCGAGCGGCTTGACGGTAAGAATGGCGGGAATCTCGCTCACCGGGCGCTCCTGGCCCAGCGCGGCGCCCGTCAGCGCGATCAACATCGCCAATAGAATAATTGGCGAAATTCGGGATCGGAGCGCGACCATGTTCCACCTCGGAGTCGATGCGGAAAGAAGTGAGACGGGCGCAGTATAGGACTGCACAACCGCGCTCGACAAGTTTACCGATACTTGCGTAGCTGAACTCGCCAGAGTTCAGGCGGGATTTCCTGAAGTCTGGCGACTTCAGCTACGGGTCTACGTCACCAACAGCCGCCCCGCGACGGCGTGCGCGAGCGTCGTTTCCTGGCCGGCGACGGCGATCGTGATCACGCCCGCTTCGGACCGATTGGCGACGACCCGCCCCTCGGCCCCCAGCTTCAGCCCCGCCTCGGTCAGGTATCGCAGGAAGTCCGATGATTGATCGATCACCCGCTCGACGCGGAATTGCTCGCCGGCCGCCAGGTCCGAAAGTCGCCGGCCTGCCGCGGGCGCGACGGTGCCGTCGGCCTTGGGGATCGGATCGCCGTGCGGGTCGCTGGCCGGATAGCCAAGGTAGGCATCGATCCGGTCGATGAGCAGATCGCTCACCGCGTGCTCCATGTTCTCC
>JAKEHX010000014.1 GCA_022614795.1 Planctomycetaceae bacterium
AGGTCGCCCCATTTCAGCGACCAATAATCGGCATATTCCGGCCGCTTTAGCAACTGATCAATGAGGCTGACTCGTTTGTTGGGATCGCTCGAGGCGATGAAGGCGCGTGCTTCTTCCGCCGTTGGCAGCGTGCCTACAAGATCGAGCGAGGCCCGGCGGACAAAGTCACCGTCGCTCGCCAGCGGCGCGGGCGCCAGGCCCATGCGCCGCCACTCGGCTGCGAGGAGTTCGTCGATATAGTTGGCGGGCGCGAATTCAAACGGCTGCGCCGGCCCGAAGGGGATGCTCACGCCCAGCGATGCCACCTGTCCCAAATAGCGCACGCTCACCGCGGTTTTGCCCGGGGCCGCGGCCGTCACGACGCCGTCGGGCGAGACCTCGACGACGCCCGGGTCGAGGCTGTCGTAAAGCGACCACGCGGTGGCATCCTGCGCCTTGCCGTCCGACCAATGGGCCACGACCTTGAGCGGCACCGCTTGTGCGGCCTGCAACACTGCCTCGCCCGGCGAAATCTCAAGCCGCGCAATATGCGGGCCGTTTGCAGGTGGCGGGGCAAGACCCTGGGCGATATAGTCGTGAAGTATGCGGTAGCCCGGCGAATCGGTCGTCAGGCGCAGTCCGCCGCCGTGCGGCATCGCGCCAGTCGCCTTGCGCAAAATCAGGCTGTTGGCTGGACTGCCCGGCAGGACCCGCCGCCCGCGCCCGTGCAACGCGATGGTCTCGTAGTCGGTTTTGGGATCGAAGCCCAACAGCGACAAGCGAAACCGGCCGCGCCCCTGAAACGAGCCGTGACAGGCCCCCGCGTTGCAGCCGGCTTTGGTAAGGACCGGAATTACATCGCGCGTGAAGCTGACCGGCTCGTCGGCGCAGAGCGTCGCCGCCAACAGTCCGAAAGCCAGGATGGCGCGGGGGAATACGACTGCACGCATAGGTGGGTGGCGGGTGCGGCAGACAGGCGGGAATGCCATTAGTTTCGCCGCTCCGCCGCGGACGTGCAAGAGAAATCCATGAATAAACTCGCACCAAATGTCGCAAATTCATAATCGCCGCGCGTGGGACGACCTGGTCGCCCGCCGGCAGTGCTTCACGCGCCCGGCCCGCGACGAGGATTTTGTCGATCCGCTCGGCAAGGTCGATCCGCTCGGCTGGCTCGGCGGCGACATCCGCGGCAAGACGCTCCTTTGTCTGGCGGCCGGCGGCGGCAAGCACGGCCCGCTCTATGCCGCCGCTGGTGCGAGCGTCACCGTGGTCGATCTCAGCCCAGCCATGCTCGAACTCGATCGGCAGGTAGCAGCCGAGCGGCGGATCGAGCTCACGACGCTCGAGGCCTCGATGGACTGCATGCCGATGCTTGCCGCAGCCAGCTTCGACATCGTGATCCATCCGGTCAGCACGTGTTATCTGCCGCAAGTCGGCCCGGTTTATCGCGAGATCGGCCGCGTTACGCGGCCCGGAGGACTCTATATCAGCCAGCACAAGTCGCCGACGAGCCTCCAAACCACCACCACGCCGGGAGCGCGCGGCTACGAGCTGGTCGAGCCGTACTATCGCACCGGCCCTTTGCCGCCCGTGGCCGGCAGCCCGCACCGCGAAGAGGGGACGCTCGAATACCTGCATCGCTGGGAAGAGCTATTAGGGCTCATGTGCCGCGCCGGATTCGCGATCGAAGATCTGGTCGAGCCCATGCACGCCAAGGCCGACGCGGCCGGCGGCAACTTCGCCCACCGCAGCCAGTACGTCGCGCCCTATGTGCGCGTCAAGGCGCGGCGGCTGGGAGGCGAGCGTTTTGCCGCGCGAACGCTTTGGACGCCGTAGTCCCCGTCCGGCTGCGCGCTCCAAAAAAGACCAAAGGCACCGCACGGTTCGCGGAACCTTCGGTCAAGACGGATTATTCTTGAAGCCGCTCGAAATTAATACGTCTCGCGGTAGCACTCGCGGCCGGGGACGCATTGCTGCCGGTTGACGTAGGCCGAGTCGGGGCCGAGGCAGTGCTGGGTCATGTTGCACCAGCACTGGCCCGCACCGGTTTCGTCCGGGAAATTCTCGGCATCGCCGACTACGCCGCGGACATACATTGCCTTGTTCCGCAGGTGGATGCAAGGAACCGACTTCACCACCGGCAGGGGATCGTGGATTTGTATAAACATGATTAGAGTCCTCCAGTGGGAAGGCCGGCGGCGCGAAGAATGGCCCGCTTGACCGCCGTCTTGGCCAGCTGCACCTTGTAGTCGTTGTTCGAAAGCGGCGTCGCACCGGCGACCGCTGCCGCTCCCGCGGCATCGGCAATCTGCTCGTCGATCACGCGGCCGCGGAGCACGTCGGCTGCTTCGTGGGATCGCCACGGAACCGGGGCGACGTGCCCCATCACGATATTGGCTTCCTGCACGACGCCTCCGCTGATCCACAGTGCCGCCGCTGCCGCAGCCAGCGGATAGTCGGGCCCGGCGCCGTGCCGGACTTCGTACGTGGCGCTGGCCACGCCATCAGCCGGCGGCAGCAGGAAGTGGGTCAAGAGCTGGCCGGGCCGCAGCGAGTTTTCGCGCTCCCCCTCGTGCCGCGGCGTGCGGAAGAGGTCGGCCACCGGTATGTAGGCTTCCTCGTCGTCAGCGGGGCCAATCACGCGAGCCGTGGCATTCAGGGCGATGAGAGCCGGGGCAATCCGCGAGGCCGAGACGAACTTGGCCGGCCCCTGGTTGCCGAGGATCGCGTGGTAGCGGTTGTCCCCCTCAGCCGCCAGCTTGCCGCCGGCCGCCAAGAGCCCGCGGCCGTCGCGGAAGAACCAGCACTGGGGCCGCTGGAGGATTTCGCCCCCGATCGTCCCCTGGCACTGAAGCTGCATCGAGGCAATCCCCTCGATCGCCTGGCCGATCGCCGGATAGGGATTGAGATACGGATGGGCGAGCAGCACGTCGAGCGTGACCGTGGCCCCAATCGAAACGACGCCGTCGTCGAGCAGCTCGACGTCCTTCAGCGAAGGCACGTCGAGCAGATTCACGACGAGGTCGGGGGTGACGACCATGTGGTGCAAGAGGTGCACGAGGTCCGTGCCCCCGGCCAAAAGTTCGGTTTCTCGCTGGTTGGAGCTGGCCCGTGCGGCAGCGAGGACCGAGAGGACCTCGGCTTCCGACCGCGGGGAGGCGTAAGAGAAGTTTTTCATGGCTATAGATAGATGGTGAGTGGTGGATGCCGGGTTTTTTCAGGTTTCATGTTCCAGGTTTCAAGTTTCAAGTTACTGGTCCAAGTCTGCCTCTGACCTCCGACCTCCCACCTCCGACCTCTTCAACCTCAAACCTGAAACTTGGAACATGAAACTCTGACCTCTTCAACCTGAAACCTGAAACTTGGAACTTCAAACTTTTGCCTTAATCGCCGCCAGCACGCGCTGCGGCGTCATCGGCAGCGTCGGCACGCGCACACCCAGGGCGTTGGCCACCGCGTTGCTGATTGCTGCGCCGGGCGAAATGACCGGGGGCTCGCCCAGGCCGATCACGCCCCGCGAACGCTCGCTTTCCGGTTCGTACAGGCTGACGACGATCTCGCCGACGTCTCCCAGGCGGGCCAGCTTATAGTCCTTGAGCTCGGCGTTGAGGATGGCGCCGGTCTTGGGATCGCTGATCCGCTGCTCGAACAGCGAATAGGCAATACCCATAATCACCGCGCCGTAAATCTGGCTCTCGGCCTGCTGCGGGGAGATGATCAGGCCCATGTCCTGCACGGCGACAAACTTCTTCAGCTTGATGACGCCGGTCTCCTTATCAACCGCCACGTGTGCAAACTGCACGCCGCCGACCTGGATGCTGGTGAGGTTAGTGCGCTCGGAGTTGCGGTTGGCGCCCGGCACCTCCAGCGGCGTCATGCCGATCAGCGTGCAGGCCTCCTTCCACGAGACGCTTTTGGCCGGGTTGCCCGCGACCTGCACGCGCCCCTTGACCGCCTCGAGCGTCGCCGGTTCGACCTCCAGCTTTTTGCCGACCAGTTCGGCGATCTTGGCAAACGCCTCCTGGCCAGCTCGGCGGTGAGCGGCACTGACGCCGCCGACCGTCGTGCTGCCCCCCGAGGCGCCGGCCGTTGGATACTTCGACGAGCCGATGTTGACCTTGATCGCGTCGTACGGCAAGCCAAAGCACTCGGCCAGCACCAGGGCAATCACCGTCCGCGTGCCGGTGCCCAGGTCTTGCGTGCCGCAGAAGGTCTCGACGCCGCCGTCGGGATGGATCTTGACCGAGCAGGTCGAGTTGTTCCCGCCGCCGCCCCAGGTATGCAGGGCCAGGCCGAGCCCTTCGACGACCGAGCCCTTGGCGGGGCCCTTGCCGTGCGGGTGCCAGTGTTCCTTCCAGCCGATCAGCTTCGCGCCGATCTCCATTTCGGCCAGATAGACCGAGGGCTTGGCGCCGCGAGAGCCGGACTTGGCGTCGGTGCCAAGGTTCTTCTTGAAAATCTCGAGGCTGTCGGCCCCCATTTTCGCGGCCAGGTCGTCATACGCGGTTTGCGTGATGGCGCAGGCCTGCGGATGGTTGGGGGCCCGCCAAGCGCGGGCCTGGGCGTGGTTGGTCTTGAGGTTCGTCTGGAGCCGGCGGTAGTTCGGCGGCGTGAAGACATAGGGAATCTGCCCCTCGCTGACGCCGCCGGGATTGCTCGCCCCGGCGCTGCCCCAGTGGCTCGAATCCCACACCTGCACGACGCCGTCCTTGTCGGCCCCGAGGCGGACCGTGATGTAGGCGCTGGGCCGGCTGCCGCCGAGCTTCAACTCCTGGTCGCGGTCGAGCATGAACTTGACCGGACGGCCGGTGGCCTTGGCGATGCGGGCGGCGGCGACGCCCCAGTAGTCGGCCTGGAACTTGCTGCCGAAACCGCCGCCGATGTAGTCGCAGTGGACGGTGACATCGTCGGCCGTGATCGACAGTGGCGTGGCAAACTGGCCGGCCGTTTGCGAGACGTTCTGCGTCGAGAGATGGGCGGTCAGCTTGCCGCCGCTCCACTCGACCGTCGAACCGTGCGGCTCGAGGCAGCAGTGGGTGATCGTGTCGATGCCGTACGTGGCCTCGACGACGTAGGCCGACTCCTTGAGAAGCCGCTCGATTTCCTTGTCGCCGAACGTGGCCTCGTCGTCGTTGTCGCCGGGCTCCTTGACGGTCAGCGTCTTGCCGCCTCCTTTCCAGGCCCGCCCGGAAATGAGGTTGGGCGGGCGGGGCGTTGGCACCGGCTCGACGACGGCACTGGCCGCGACGAGGTTGTCCTCCTCGACGAAGACCGGCAGTTGCACGTACTCGACCTTGATTGCTTT
The DNA here is from genome assembly GCA_022614795.1 of Planctomycetaceae bacterium. Classification (GTDB taxonomy): domain Bacteria; phylum Planctomycetota; class Planctomycetia; order Pirellulales; family Pirellulaceae; genus CAYLLN01. The sequence goes on from JAKEHX010000014.1 coordinate 5,285, forward strand.
GACCCCTTCGGCGGCGGCGGCGGGGCTTTCGGCCGCGACGACCGCGAGCAATTCACCCTGCCACTCGATCTCGTCCCCGGACTTCTTGAGCGGCTCGGCGTGGACGACGCCGGGCACCTTGAGGGCCGGGGCCACGTCGATCGACGTGATCTTGGCGTGGGCGTGCGGACAGCCCAGCCCCTTGGCGATGAGCTGGTTTTTGAGGTTGATGTCGTAGGAATATTTCGCCTTGCCGGTTGCCTTTTCGGGCCCGTCGAGGCGCTTCACCCGCGTGCCGATCGCGGTCGCTTTGTCTTTGGCCGGCCAGGAGTATTCAACCATTGGTCCCTCCCTTCACGACCATCAGGGCCGCGTGAATGATGTTCGCGTAAGTGCCGCAGCGGCAGAGGTTGCCGTTGAGGCCGGCTCGAATCTCCTCCTCCGTCGCCTTGGGCTTTTGGTTCAGAAAGGCCCGCACGGCGACGACGAAGCCCGGCGTGCAAAAGCCGCACTGCTGGGCGTCGCAGGCGACGAACGCATTGGGAACGGCGTCGCCTACGAGGCTTTCGACGGTCTGAATCTTTTTGCCGACCGCCTGCATCGCCAGCATCATGTTGGCCTGCATCGGCTTGCCATCGACCAGGACGGTGGCCCCGCCGCTCGATCCGTCGGTGCAGATCGGCTTGGCCCCGGTCAGGTCGAGCTGGAGGCGGAGAACGTCGAGCAAGGTCGTCCGCGGCTCGGCTTTGACTTTGACCGGCTTGCCGTTGACGTCGAGGTCGATCGACTGCTCGCCGGAGATGGGGACGGCGGCGGCTTTGACTTCCTGGGCAATCGCCGTCGCCTGCTGATGCACGGCAGTCGCGGCGGCCACGGCGCCGGATCCCCGGAGGAAATCGCGGCGGCTGAAGCCCGAGGGGGGCCGTGTTGCCTTTTGTGGGCTGGTCGTGAGTTGGGCCATAGATGTGATCCTGGGAGGAAAGCGGATCGGAAATCGGAGTACGTGTGGAGGGACTACTTTGGTAGCGGAACTCGCCAGAGTTCCGGGGCTGGCCTTGTAGTTCCGGAAGTCTGGCGACTTCCGCTACAGACAACCTAGCGCGCCCAGATTATTGCGGCTCGCCGCGGGCGATGCAATCAAGCGCGGGGAAAATTGGGGCGATTTCGCCAATACACCGGCGCGTGCTCATTCCCAAGGCTCAGCCGGGACTGAGCGGTTTTCTGTGCCTCAACGGGGAAACCTGGGATCGACGCGCGGACCATTCAGCTGCTGTGGCCCAACGGGCCAACCTGAGAAAGCCCAGCGCAGCCCTGGGACCGGAGCGCAAACCATACAGATCCAACTCCCTATCGCCGTAGCCCCACCGGGGCGCGCTGTCCCGGCATGAAACCGTTGCGATCTACGATTCGGCGCGGTTCAATGCGGCACGAAACACCCACCCTGAGGCCGCACCATGCCGCAATCCCTTGCCTGCATCCTCGTTCATTGCGTCTTCAGCACCAAGCATCGGGCTCCGTTGCTCCGCGACGTTGACGTTCGCCACGAGTTGCACGCCTACGTCATGCGGACGCTTCAATCGCTCGAATGTCCTCCATCTGCATGCGATGGCGTAGAGGATCATCTGCATTTTCTGTGCCTCCTCTCACGGAAGATCAAAGTGATGGACTTGATTGAGGAGGTGAAAACGGCCAGTTCTAAGTGGATCAAGACCAAAGGGCCGGCTTACCGGAAGTTCTATTGGCAAGCGGGATATGGCGTGTTCTCGGTGAGCGAGTCGATGCGGTCGCGCGTGATTCGTTACATTCGAACCCAGGAGGAGCATCATCGCGCGATGACGTTCCAGGATGAGTTCCGGCAACTGTGCGCAAAACATCGAATTAAGATCGACGAGCGGTATGTGTGGGAATAGGGACGCTGACTCCGTGCGGCCCAAAGGGCCGACCCGCGAAAGCCCAGGCCACAGGCGGGCCGAAAAGCGCCGATCCGTCAATCGGCCCGGTCCCGAGGAATCTCAGCGCGCCCCGTTGGGGCTAGGTCCCAATGGCTAGGGGTTGTGCGGCACGCCCCGTGCCCAGGGCTGCGCCCTTGGGCTTTCTCAGGTCGGCCCGTTGGGCCGCAGGCAATTGATTTTGCCAATTCGTGCGGGCACGTTTTCCCGTACTTGCGCGCCTGATTGCAGTTAGCGCAAAGTAGCTGATAGCCGGACGGAAATCCATTCCTCCGCAAATGCAGCCAGAGGTTTCTCCCATTGTTGTGTTTCGCCCGTTCCTTAGTGCCTCCACCGTTGATGTGGTCAAGATTGAGGAATTCTGGTTCAGTTTCACCGCAACAGACACACGCGCTGCCATACGCTGCGTAGACCTCTGCTCGCAGCGCTAGCTGATTGAGCCGGTTTTCCTCTTTTATATACGCCACTCTAGCTGTGGGGTCTGTTGGCCTTTTCCTGCGCTCAGTTCTCCGCCGTCGGTACGTTCGCTTCGCCATTGACATATCTCCTAGTGCACTACTCTAGCAATGCCAAAGTGCGGTCGCCAATAAATCAGACGTTTCGCGGCCGCACCCCGGCAGGTAGGATGAATCCATGCCGCTGGATGCCCGATCCCCCGACGGAATGCTCATCGCCGCTGTGCTGGCGGGCGAGCGGGAGGCCTTCGCGCACCTGGTGACGCGCTATCAGGGGCCGCTCTTCAAGGCGGCGATCAGCCGGCTGGGGCAGCGGGCGCTGGCCGAGGACGTGGTGCAAGAGACGTTTCTCTGTGCCCTCAAGTGGCTGGCCAGCTACAACTCGAAGTACAGCTTCCGGACGTGGCTCTGGACGATCCTCCTCAACCAGTGCTCGCGGCAGGGTCAGCGCGAGGCCCGGCACATGGCGGCTGGTGTTTTCAAATGTGAAACGGACGCGACAAGCGCGACCAGCTCGCCGCTGGAGGCGCTCTTGGCCCGCGAAGACGGCCGGCTGGTGCACGAGCTGTTGGCCAGGCTGCCCCAGGCGCAGGCCGACGCGCTTCGACTGCGGTTTTTTGGCGGATTGACGTTTCCGGAAATCGCCGCGGCGATGGAGTGCAGCGAGCCAGGAGCGAAGCACCGGGTGAAGGCGGGACTATTGACGTTGGCGAAATGGGTGACGGACCCATGTATAGCCGCGACCAGTGGTCGCGCAGAACCTCATGATATGATAGAGCCGCATAACGCGACCAATGGTCGCGGCTATGCAAACGGAGAGTGACCATGCCCAGGCTTCTATTGAATTGCGACCAGGTCTTTGACGTGCTGACGCGCGGGCCGTTCCCCACCGGAGCGGAATCCGACCAGTCGGTCGAGCACCACCTGCGGTGCTGCCACGACTGCCGCGTGCTGGCCGAGGCCTTGCAACCGGCGGTGGAGCTGCTTCACGAGGCAATTTCGCCCGCGGAGGCGAGCGGCCTGCCCGAGTATCAGGGAATTCTCGCCAGGCCAGCGCCTCGTATTGCCACCGCCGAAGCTCACCGGCCCACACCGCTGTCGGTCCGCCGCCTGGCGCAGCGGAAGACCTGCGAGCGCCCCGCGGTCCCCCTGGCCGCGTATGCCCGCTTCACGGCGGCCTTGGTCCTGCTCGCGGCTCTGGGATCGCTGGTGTGGGGCGTCGTCTCCACGACGAAACATCCGGTTGCTCATCGCGACCGCGCGCCGGCCCGGCTCGATCAGGCGGGACTGGTGACACTGGCTTCGCTCAATCTGCCGGCCAAATGTTTCCCGCGCGAGCTGTTGCCTCAGGCGGGCGCTGCGGCTGCTCCGGCGACGTCCGCCGCGATCAGCCGCGACATCCTCCGCTGCTGCACCGAGTGCCACAACGCGGATAGCGCGCCGCGGGCCGTGCTGGGAACTGTGGCGACGCTCCACCGCAGTTGCGTGGCGTGCCACTCGCTGTGAGGCTGCTACGGCTTTTTCGCCTCGGCCGGGCTGGCTTGGGCCGGTTTGGGCTCGTCCAAGAGAGCTGAGGGCGATTGACCCGCCAGGTCCTGAGCCAGTTTCTGAAGCGCGGCCAGCTTGGGTTGCAAGAGCGCCTGCGTCCGCGCGTCGGCCCCCTTGATGGCCTGCTCGGCCTGGTCGAGTAGGGCCGCAGGCTCTTGGACGCTGGCCAGGGCCCGCAGCTTCGGCGTCAGCCGCTCGGCGCCGGCATCCCCCGATTTTTTCGCGAGTTTGATCCGCGCTGCCAGCGCCTGGCGACGCGCGGCCAGGTCGATCAGGGCGTCTTCGGCCTCCATTAAGACGTTGTCGATCGCCAGCCGCTGGCGGTCGTCGGGCAGGGCCAATTGCACCTGGGCGGCCAGTCCGGGGACGATCGGCAAACGGGCGAGAGTTTGCGTCCCTTGCCGCACCTGAACGATGCGCACGGTCGTCGAGCCGGGCGGGACCGAGACGACCCCCTCCAGATCGCTGATCCCCAGCGACTGGACGCTCGCCGCTCCGGACGAATCGGCCGCGGATGCGACCACTTCATAGCCCTCCAGCGGCATGGGACTAGCGCCGCTGGTCACGAGCTTGAGGCGGGTCGCGGATGCTGCGGGCGAAACACCCACGGCCAGCCGCGCACGCCGTGGGTGATACGCGGGAATCGGCTCGCCCGCCAGGCCCGAGTCGATGCGACACGTGGCGAGCGCGTCCCCGCTCGTGGTCGCCGTGAGGTACGTCCAGTCGATCGGCTGGGCGGAACCGGCTTGCAGCTTTCCCTGGGCATCGAGGGGGACGAGGACAGGGCGAAACGCCGCGCCCGACGTGACGAGCGGCACTGCGTGGCGTGCGCGGACGATCGCGCCCCCCTTGAGCCGGAGCGTGGCAGTGCCATTTTCGACCGCATCGATCCGAGCGAGCGGAGCGAACGCCGCCAGCAGGGCGCGCATGGCTGCGCCCGGAATCTGCTCAGGCTGGGCCACATCGCGAGTCACAATGCTGTTCCACAGGCCGGTAATCACGTCCAGCTCGCGGGCCTGAATGCGGACGCCCGATTCACTGCTAGAGAGCGCCAGCACGATGACTTTGTCGCCTTTGACAAATTCGGCCGGCAGGCGCGCGGCAGTCACATCGGCCAGCGCGGTCACAAGCGCATGCCGCAGCTCAAGCGGCGCCTCGGCCGCCTCCAACCGCCATGAACCGCCAACCACGGTTGTTGCACGCGCGGGCAGGTCGGCCACTAGATCTGCGGCCAGCGAGCGCGGCAGCGATCCGCCCGGCTCGACGGCGATCAGCAGGTGAATCCGATAGGGACTCAACTCCCAGCTCGTGACCGGTTCGGCGGAGTTCACCGGTTGCGCGACGAGCGAGAGCGCGGCCAGCAACAATTCCAAGATTAAAACGCAGCGGATCATTCAGGCACTCGTAGCTCCGCTTGCCATTTTTCGACACCCTCGTACAAGCTGCCCGGCGTTTCGGCGGCTCCTTGCACGCTCGCGTGCACAGCGAAATGTTCGGCCAATTGCCAGAGCGGAATCACCGGCAGCTCGGCCACGGCCAGGCGATGCAAAGCCTGGAGCTTCGCGGCGGCCTCTTGTTTGTTCGGCGCGGCTTCGACCTGCCGCAAGGCGAGGAGCATTGCCGGGGTGCACGAGCCGGCCAGGCCCGCCGGGCCGAGCACGCGCCAGGCATCGACAATCGGTTCGCGGATGGCCAGCTCGGCGTAGAGCAGGTCACAGTCGGCCAGCGCCGGCAGCTCGC
>JAKEHX010000109.1 GCA_022614795.1 Planctomycetaceae bacterium
ACGTCGCCATTCACCGCGCCCTTCTGACAGGTCTGCTCTCGAGCATCGCCAATCGCGGCGACGCCAGCGAATACACCGCGGCTGGCGGCGGCAAGTTCGTGCTTTGGCCCGGCAGCGGATCTTTTGCCAGCAAACCGAAGTGGATCGTCGCGGGCGAAATGGTCGAGACCACGCGCCGCTACCTGCGGACGGTCGGCCGCATCGATCCCGATTGGATCGAGCCGCTGGCCACGCACCTAGTCACGCGGAGCTACAGCGATCCGCGCTGGGACCGCAAAGCGGGCAGCGCGATGGCCAACGAGAAAGTGACGCTCTACGGCCTGACAATCGTCGCCGAGCGGCGGGTGCGCTACTCGGCGATTGACCCAGCCGCGTCGCGCGAGCTGCTGATTCAATACGGCCTGGTTGAGGGGGAGCTGGACACGCGGGCCGACTTCTTCCGGCACAACCAGCAGCTACTGGCGAACCTCGAAAGACTGGCCACCAAGACCAGGCAGCGCGAATTGATCGTCGAGCCGCATCTCCTGTATCGCTTCTACGACGCGAGGTTGCCGGCCGATGTGTGCGACGGGCCGCGGCTGGAGAAATGGCGGCGCGAGGCGGAGCGGAAACAGTCCAAGCTGCTCTTTCTGACGGAAGAGGACTTGTTGGACGAGTCCGCCGGGACGCACGGCCAACACGCATTCCCCGACGAGCTGCACATCGACCGGCTCAAGCTGCCGCTGACGTATCACTTCGAGCCGGGGGCCGAGCAAGACGGCATCACGCTTACCGTTCCGCGCGAGGGGCTGGCGCAGGTGACCGATGAACGGCTGGCATGGCTCGTTCCCGGCTTGGTTGCGGAGAAGGTCGAGGCGCTCCTCCGCTCGCTGCCAAAACCGGTGCGGCGGGCGCTCGGTCCCGCGCCCGACGTGGCCAGGCGAATTGCGGGCGAGCTGACGTTTGCCCGCGGATCGCTGCATCAGCAGGTTGCCGCCGCGATCAGCCGCGTCACGGGCGAGCCGGTGACCGCGCAGATGTTCGACGCCAGCCGCTTGCCGCAGCATCTGCGGATGAAAGTCCGCGTGGTCGATGAGAAGGGGCAGGCCCTTGAGGAAAGCCGCGATCTGGCCCTACTGCGCGAGAAACTTGCGCCGCAACAACCGGACCAGGCCGCGCCTGCCGATTCGCCCTGGCATCGAGACGGCGTCGCGAAGTGGGATTTTGGGCCGCTTCCGGCGAGCGTCGATCTGCGGCGCGGCGGCGTCGTGCTCACCAGGTATCCGGCGGTGATCGACGCGGGCGATGCCGCGGGATTGCGGCTGTGCGATACGGCCGCCGAGGCCGGGCGGCAAACGCGGGCGGGCGCGCTAAGGCTGTTTGTGCTGGCCGAGCGGCGCGAGCTGAAGGCGCAGGTGCAGTGGTTGCCGCAGATCGAGAAGATTCGCCTTTACGCCGCGCCGCTGGCCAAGGAGCGGTCTATTGACGAACAACTGGTCGACCTGTTGGCGTCGCGGGCGTTCTACGCTCAGGACAACGTGCCCAATGGCGGCGACGAATTCGAGTCCCAGCGCCTGTTCGCCCGCAAGCTTATTGTGCCGTCCGTCCAGGAGCTGACGAATCTCGCCTTGCCGCTCTTTGAGACGTATCACGAAGTCCGGTTGGCGCTTGAACAGAGGCGGCCCAACGGCCTCAAATACGCCACGGACGACATCCAGGAGCAGCTCGCGGCACTTGTGCCCTCTGGCTTTCTTACGGATACGCCTTGGAACTGGCTCCAGCACTTCCCGCGGTATTTGAAGGGCATTGTGCTGCGGCTGGGTAAGCTCGGCAGCGGCGCGGCCCGCGACCGGGCCAATAACGATCTCGTCGCGCCGCGTTGGCGGCAGTTTCAGGAACGGCTGGCGCAGCATCGGCTGCGCGGCGTGGACGATGTTGAGCTCGCGCAGTTCCGGTGGATGCTCGAAGAGCTGCGAGTCTCGCTCTTCGCTCAGGAACTGGGGACAAGCATCGCCGTATCGCCGCAGCGTCTGGACAAGCAGTGGCAGAAGGTACAGGGCTAATTGGGGTCGGCCTTCGTCTTCGTCCTCGTCCTCGTCGTCGTCCTCGTCCTCGATTGAGCCGAACCGAGGACGAGGACGAGAACGAAAACAGACGGCACACGGAGTGTGCCTACTACTTAAGCAATTCCACCAAATGCACCTCGACCGACTCCGCCAGCCGCGTCGGGTTGTAGCCCCCCTCCAACACGCTCACCACGCGGCCGTCGCAGTAGTGGTTGGCAACCTCAAGCACGGACCTCGTCAGTCGCGCGAAGTCCTCGGTTTCGAGATGGAGCGAGCCGATCGGGTCGTCGCGATGGGCGTCGAAGCCGGCACTGACGATCACCAGTTGCGGGCGCGTCTTGGCGGCCAGGCGAGCGAGAGCTTCGTCGAACCGCGCGTGGTAGTCGGTCAGCGGAGTGCCGTATTTGACCGGCAGGTTGACGGTATATCCCAGGCCGGCCCCGCTGCCCGTTTCCGAGGCGTCGCCGGTCCCCGGGTAGAACGGCCAGCGATGGATCGACAGGAACGCGACCTGCTCGTCGTCCCAGAATGTGTCCTGCGTGCCGTTGCCGTGGTGCACGTCCCAATCGACGATCAGCACGCGGTCGAGGCCACAGGCGGCCACGGCGTGGCGGGCACCGATCGCGACGTTGCCGAGGAGGCAAAAGCCCATGGGGCCGGCAGGGAGGGCGTGGTGACCCGGCGGCCGCACCAGGCACAGTGCGGAACCGTCTTCGCCCGCAGTCACCCGCCGTACTGCATCGCAAACCGCGCCGGCGGCGAGCGCGGCCGCGTCAAACGACTTCTCGCTGACCACCGTGTCAGCCTCAATTCGCCCGCCCCCCGCAGCCGCGTACTTTTGTAACAAGGAGACATATTCAGGCGAATGGACACGATGGATTTCGGCGCTTGCCGCTGGCGACCACTCGACACGCCGGCAACGGGCGGCAAGCCCGGACTGGGCCAATCTCTCAACGATGGCCGCCAAGCGGAGCGGCCGTTCGGGATGGGCGCCCGTCTCGTGCTGCTGAAAGACCGGGCTTGTGTACAAAAGGGTCATAACGCCTCACGTAACCTCGCAGTTGACTTTCGCCACGCGCGATGAGTAGTCTAGTTACTAGGGAGGTTGCCGCGCTAGCTAGGCACATGGCCGTAGTGTTTCATGGCAGCTTCTCGAGTGGAACAGGGGCTGGGCTTGCCATTCCCTTTCGTCGGCCAGAACGCAGCCAGCCGGGCAGGCCAGGCAGCGTGGGGCAGGCTTCCAGCCTGCCAGGCAGCATCGGATTTTTGATGGGGCGCTATTGCACACCGGACGTTGTGTCGATTCGCGCGCAAGTGCGCAGCGACACAGTGAGGGTGGGCGGCGGGAGATTTTGCACATGAACGGATGGCAGACGTATCGTATTCGCTTCGCGGCAACCCTGGTGGCGATGGCCGTCTTAGGACCGGCCCATGCGGTTTGGGCGCAGGGCGTCGCCCCGCCGGCCGTGATGACCGACGCCAATCGCTACAAGTACCTCGCCCCCTACGTTGACCCGACGCTCAAGCCGATTGATGCGGCGAAGGAGAAGTCGAAGATTCGCACGGCGGAAAACCTGGTACGGCGGATTTTCGTCGAGCCTGGACTCTTGGCAGCCAACAAGATTCAGTTCGACTTCTATTACACGCGGATGTACCTGCCCGAGTTCACGCAGACGACGGACGCTGCCCTGAAGAACCTGCCGATCGAGCGGCAGAAGCTGTTTTATAACCATCTCGAAGATTGCACGATTCCCCAAGTGCACAAGTATCTCGTCGAGTTGATCCTGGCCCAAATGAAGAACATTGTGCAGGACAACTTTCATCCGGCCTGCCGCTATAACGCGATGCTTATCATCAGTGAGCTCAACAGCGTCGAACCTGTGACGGTCGGTCCGAACAAAACGACTCCTGAACCGCTGATCGATGCCCTGCCGTTCATTCTCGAGCAGTTCGAAAAGGCCGATAACAGCGATGCGATTCGCCTGGCGGCGCTGCTGGGGCTGGTGCGGCACCTGGAGTGGGACAATTTCCGCGGCGCCGGCCCGCCTTTTGCGCCCGCGATCGCTCCTCCGACGCGCGACACCATCGTCAAGGATCTGCTGGCGCTGGCTTTGGCGAAAGACTCGCCGTCCGGTCGCGACGCCGCCGGGCACGAGTGGTTCCGCCGGCGAGCGATCGAAGGGCTGACGCACGCCGGTTACAACCAGGTCGATCCGGCAGTCGGAGCGGCCTTCGAAACGCTGCTCAAGGATGACTCGGAGTCGCTGGCGGTTCGCTGTGCCGCGGCAGCGGCGATTGGCAAAGTGTTCTATGCTCCTCCGGCCAGGCTCGATCCAGTGCCCACTGCCAAGGAACTGGGCTACCTCGCAATCGTCGCTTGCGACAAAGAATTGAACCGCGTCGCGAAGCTCAGCAAAGATGAGATAGACCAGTTGCAGCGGCTCAGCGGCGCGGGCGGGTATGGCGGCTATGGCGATTCAGGCGGAATCGGCGGTTTGGGGAGCGGAGCGATGCGAACTCCCGGTGCCGGTGCAAGCGCCGACGGCGGAATTGGGGGCCGCGGCGGCCGCTCGGGACCAGGCGGGCGCAGCGGATCGGGCAGCGGCTATCCCAATCCAAGTGGCGGCCGGAGTGGGTATCCCGGGAGTCCTACGGAAGGTTATGGCGACGAGAGTGGTTATGGCGTTCCAGAAGACCCTAAGCAATATCGGTTTGAGCTGGTTCGCCGCCGCCTCCGCTCGCGGCTCTACGCCGTGGAAATCGGCCTCAGCGGCCCCGAGGTGAATACCAAGCCGGCCCCCAAGCCGACGGATCCCCCGCCAGCCAAGTCAAGCACTCCTCGCGGAGTGGAGGAATTCGCCAGGGGTACGCCCGATGAAGCACCGGTGGGCGAGATCATTAAGCTTGTGGGCGAGCTTGTGAAGGCGGTCGAGAACACCGACACCGATATAGCGGCGCTCGAGAAGGAAGTTCGCAAGAATATGAAGCCGCTCGAGCAGAAGACCCGCAAGCTGGCGGCTGTGACTCCGGTCGAGGCCCCGTCGGATGTCCCAGTCTCGCCTGGTCCTCCTCCGTCGGCAGGAAAAACGGGGCCGGCCAGCGGTCCACCAAGTGCTCCGCCGGCGGGTGACACGCCCGCACCGCCGGCGCCTGCCGCGCCACCACCTGCTGCCCCTGCGCCTGCTGCTCCGCCCACCCCAGGGCCGGCATCGCCGCCGCCGGCAGCGGCTCCTGCCGCAGCGCCTGCCTCACCTCCTGTGCCCGCGCCGGCTCCCTCCAAACCGGCAGGAGCAGCACCTGCCCCCGCCACAGTGCCCGCTGCCCCAGCGCCCGCATCCGCGCCAGCGCGCTAGTTCGACCCACAACCGATCAAGGCCGCAGTGGATCTACTGCGGCCTTTTTTGTTGCGCGCCCTTCCTCCAGTTCGCGCACACTATTGCTTGCCATAAAGCCAAAGCACTTTGTCTCCGGCGTGCAGCACCCACACTCCACAACTCTTGTCCGCCCGCTTCCCGTTCACTTCGTAGGTCCAATTTCGGCCGGCTCCTTCGTTCTTCTGCTCGTAAGCCAGACAATATGACCAGTCCGAGCCGGGGCGCTTTCGAGCGGCAATTCCCACCCGATTCCGAACGTGCTCCATAACCGAACTCCTTTGCACATATACAGTTAGCGAATTCGCATTGCGTGCCCATTGAAGCCGATTGCCCATTTCTTCTCTGCGGTAAGTTACCTGGATAATCTCTAAAGAAAAGTCGACCTACTTGACGCAGAATGCGCAGACTCTACATTCACCCATCCATGCCTGTGGATTTTGTTGTCAATTCGACCTGTGCTAAGGAGTGACTGGAATGGTCAAGTACGTCGCAATCTTCGTGGCAGTTGTGGGGATGCTCGTGGCGGTGGATTCGGCTCAGGCTCGCGGCCGCCGCGGCGGCTGCCCGGGTGGCCATTGTTACGCAGGTGGCTGCCCCGGCGGCAACTGCTACGCGGGTACGGTGGTCGCCCCGGCAAAAACCGCCGCGGTAGTTGCCGAGCCAGCGGTGGTGGCCGGAGCCGCTCCGGCGGCGGCTCCCGTGGTCACCGTCCAGCCCGCCCCCCGCTACATTACCACGAGCCGCCGTTGGTTCTTCCGCCGCTAGGGTTCCAAATCGAAATTCCACTGGGGAGAGTCGCTTAGCCGCCTCTCCCATTTCTATTTCTTACCGTGTGGTAGAGTTCCAATTTGCGGCTCCCGCGGAGTTCTATCATGCGCTCACTTGCCCTCCTAGTAATCATCGCGGCATTCGTTCTCCCTCAACCGGCAGCGCAGGCCGCAGGACGTCGCCGCCTCCAGGCTTGGCAAGTCCGCGAGAATTGGGTCAGCAGGCAGCATGTGGATGCCGTGGACTTGCCTCACGTCCGCCCTCTCGATCCGCGAGCCGTGTATCCCAAGTACCAAGGCGGTTTCCATTCACGGGCCCTCCAGAACATCGGCGTCCCGACCGGCGACATTGGCATTCGCGGCAACGGGTTCATGATGAATCCGTGGTAGCTTGAACGTATGAAACTTAAGCGGCTGCCCGAGGATTTTCAGGTCCAGGAGCAGGTCGACCTGGCTCCGCACGGCGGGCCGTTCGCTTTTTACCGATTGACGAAGGAAGGCCTGGGCACGCCCGAGGCGATCGACGCGGTGCTGGCCCAGTGGAACCTGTCGCGCGCTCAGGTCGCGTATGCCGGGCTGAAGGACCGGCATGCGCGGACGACGCAGTTCGTGACAATCAAAGGCGGTCCGCGGCGCGGATTTCGGCAGGAGAATCTGGAGCTGGCCTACGTCGGCCAGGTTGGCCGGCCCATTCATGCCCGCGACATCACGGCAAACCGGTTCGTCGTGGTCATCCGCGATCTGACCGACCAAGAGCTGGCTGCCGCCAGTGCCGCACTGGCGTCGATCGCGGCCAGCGGCTTGCCGAACTATTTTGACGACCAGCGGTTCGGGTCGCTGGGCGAAAGCGGCGATTTTATCGCCCGGCCCTGGTGCCTGGGCGACTATGAACGGGCCGTGTGGCTGGCACTGGCGGAGCCGAACGTGCATGACCGGCCTGACGAGCGCGAGCAAAAACGGATTCTGCGGGAGTGCTGGGGGGACTGGCCAAAATGCAAGGCGCTGCTGGACAGGTCGCACCGGCGGAGCATTGTCACCTACCTCGCCGATAAGCAGGGCGATTTCCGGCGGGCAATCGCGCTGATCCGCCAGGATCTGCGGAGCATTTGGCTGGCGGCCTTTCAGAGCCATTTGTGGAATCAGATCGCGGCCCGCCTCATCCGGCTGGTTTGCCTGCCGGGGCAGCTTGTCACGCAGACGATTGGCCGGCGCGAGCTGCCGTTTTTCCTGAGCCTTGACGACGCGCAGCGCGACGAGTTAGCCAAAGCAATCCTCCCGCTTCCGTCGGCTCGGCTGCATTTGGACGAGAGTCCACTCAAGCCGCTGTATGACCAGGTGCTCGCCGCCGAAGGGATCGAGCTGCGGCAAATCCGCGTGAAGTACCCGCGCGACACGTTCTTCAGCAAGGGCGAGCGGCCGCTGGTGTTCCGCCCTGGCGAGCTATCGCACGACGCGGCTGCGGATGAAATCTACCCGCGGCGGCAGAAGCTGACGCTCCGCTTCACCCTGCCGCGCGGGTCCTACGCGACGATCCTGGTGAAACGGGTGTGCGGGATAGATGTTGACGACACGTGAGTTCTCGATGACGTGCCACTAGACGCAATGCAGATAAAATGTACACTGATTCGAGCAATAGCCTTGAGTGCAAGGATGTCAATCATGTCGTCGACCTGTCCAGCACGTTCCCAATCGGCCGTGTCCGTGCGGCTACTCGAAGGCGTCGCGCGGATTCGGGAAGCAACTCGTGCGTCGAAGGATGAACGTCGGGCACAACTCGGCCAGTACTTTACGCCGATTCCTGTTGCCCGCCTCATGGCGAGCCTGTTTGAAACCGGGCATGAATCGATCAGCCTACTCGATCCGGGAGCCGGCACGGGTGTGCTGACATGCGCGGTCGTGGCCATGCTTCTTGAACGCGACAATCCACCAAAGGCGATTGACGCCGCGGTTTACGAACTGGATCGGCGCCTGCTTGCGCAACTCGAACGCTCGCTCGAATTATGTCGCCGCGCCTGCAACGATCGGGGCGTGCGGTTTGAAGCCGTGATTCACGCAACGGATTTCATCACCGCCAGCTCAGACGACCAGCGGCCCCTCTGGACCGCTGCGAATGGCAAGCGATTTGATTGGGTGATCATGAATCCGCCGTACCGGAAGATTCACGGAGAGTCACACACGCGCCGCGTGTTGCGGGGCGCCGACGTGGAAACTTCGAACCTCTATACGGCGTTCTTGTGGCTCGCGGCGCGGCAACTTCGCGATGGCGGCGAGCTCGTCTCGATCAATCCGCGGAGTTTTTGCAACGGACCCTATTTCCGCAACTTTCGCCGCTCATTCCTGGAAGCAATGTCACTTCGTCGGGTTCACGTCTTCGAATCGCGGAGTTCCCTATTTGAGTCCGACGACATCCTTCAGGAAAATGTGATTCTCCATGCGGTCCGCAAGCGCCAACAAGACCACCAGCCGATTCAGGTCTCATGCTCGCTCGCTTCGGGGGCCGTTGCGTCGCGAGTCGTTCCATATTCTCAGGTGATTCATCGGCACGATGAAGAGGCGGTGATCCATCTAACGCACGATGAAAGCGACCAACAGGTGGTCGAACAGATGGATCGGTTTTCCGCGACGCTGACCGACCTGCGCCTGGCCGTTTCTACTGGACCCGTCGTCGATTTCCGCGCCCGGAAGTATCTGCGCAGCAAGCCAGAGTCGGGCACGGCCCCGCTGATTTATCCAGCTCATCTGCGAGCGGGAGTCGTCGATTGGCCTCGCGATCGGATTCGCAAGCCCAATGCCATTTTCGTCGCGGCGGAAACGGAATCAATGTTGCTGCCATCGGGACACTACGTCCTGGTGAAGCGATTTTCCGCAAAGGAAGAGCGCAGGCGCATTGTAGCCGCGCACTTCGACCCCAATCGGATTGACGGCGAACGAGTCGCGTTTGAAAACAAAACGAACTTTTATCATCGCGCGGGGCGCGGCGTTCCCCGGGGCTTGGCGCGCGGACTCACGGCATATTTGAATTCGACGCTCGTGGACCGCTACTTCCGTCAATTCAGCGGACACACACAGGTCAACGCTAACGACTTGCGGCGCTTGCCCTACCCAGACATTACACAATTGGATCAACTTGGCCGGAGATGCGACGACGCATTCGACCAGGATCGGATTGACGAGGCTTTGGAACGACTGCTCTATTCGCGGATCAAGAAGTCCAAGGGGCCTTCGCCGCTCACGGCGCCATCGCGTCGCGGACGCAGTGCCGAAAGGTCATTTTGCTCGATGACCAGATGAGGATGTCGCGCTTCGATTTGCTCCCGCCACCAATCGAGAATGGCTTGCTCCGCCACGTGGTTACGGCCAATCGAACCGGCCACTCGATGACAAATGTCGCACAAGTACCACGTCCGTACTCGAACCGTGGTCAACTGATTGCAAAGCTGGCAATACCCATCAATAGTCTCGCTATTCCAAAGCGAGCCTTGGTTATCAAACGCTTCGGCCGTCCAGCGCACGGTACATGCATCGCACAGAAAGTAGTTCCGAAGTCGAACGTCCTTGCGCGACTTCAAGTGACGAACGCAGACTGGATAAGTGTGCGCGGGCATGCTGCGTGCCGTTACTTGACGATCGTGGCCTGGGCGAAGACGAGGAGCGTGGTATTGGACGGCTCGCCCTTCGCAGTGCGGCTGTGAATCGTGGTTTCGCTCAGGAGTTGGCCAACGCCGGATTTAAGTTCGGTGGAGCAGGCCGAGATCAGACGTCGCCCGGCGTTATCGGGCTGGGCCTCGCGGTCGGTGGCGACTTCAACGTGATAATAGAAGGCGATGTGCTCGGCGTCGATGACGGTGGGCGTCACTTCGACCTTGAGGTGCGGGCTGAGTTCGATCGTTGCCTTGCGGCCGCTCTGCGTGGCGATCGTGGGCCTGGCGAGCATGCTTGCGAGGTTATTTTGCTCGAGAGCCGTGATGAATCCGAGGAACTGCTGGTCGTCCATAATCTTCCGGGAATCGGTCCCGCTGGATTTGGCGCGAGCGAGACCCCAATCGAAGCCCAGGTTCCGCAACTTGGACTGGGAAACTTCGATGACCCAAAGCTTCACTTCGACGAATTGCTTGGCGGGTGGGGGCTCTTCAGCCAGTCCGCGGCAGGGCAAACCAAACATACAAGCGATTGCCGCGGCGATGAGCGACACGCGGATGCACAAGAGGAGAGGACGACGTGGCATGGGATGCTCTCCTCAGACGAGATAGTGACGTCGGGCGTCTTAAGCAGGCCCACGCAAGCGTGGGACGTGGCACCCAATTGCCTCGTTGACGTATCGGGTTAGTAACCCCGCGACGTCGCCATCCCGCGGCTGGAAGCGAACTGCGGAGCGCGGATCGGCGAGCTGGCACTGCTGGGCGAGCCAGCAGTGGCACCCTGCGAACGCTGGGCCGTCTCGATCGTCGAGGGAGCCAGCGTCCCGCTCCAGGTCTCGTGCGACCGGCCGCTCCGCTCGTCGGCCTGATAAAAGGCCAGGAGCGTGAAGCAGTCGGCCGCGATGAACTCGTGGCATCCGCTAATCGCCTGCGTCGGGCGATAGACCCGCCGCCAGGTGCCGGCGTTGAAATAGGTCTGATTTAGCACGTAGCCGTCGGCGTGGCTGGCGTCCAGCGGCAGGATTTCATAGCTGTGCGTGTGGCCATAAACAATGTGCCGAGCCCGGCGGTTGCGGAAGTCGGCCTCGGCCAGGGCGTGCATCGCGTACGAAGTGGTCGCCGCGCCGCGCAGGTTATTGAGCCAGTTGATCGTGCGGCCTGCCCAGTCGGCCGAGTCGCGGCGGCCGAATTTGAGCGCCGCGGCCAGGCCGTCGAGCATGTCGGCCGAACTGGCGGCGGCGCACTTGCGGACGATTTCCAAATGCAGGAGCTGCTCGGCCATATAGTCCCAAATCCGCTTGATCGCGCTGCGCTGAGCCAGCGTGCAACCGGTCCGCTCGAGCATGCCTTCCATCCACGCGGGGATGAGCAGGTTGGGACGGATCTGGTCGATGTCGGCCAGGGCTCGGGCCGCCGCAGCGGGCAGCTCCGCGGCAATCTGGTCCTCAATGTGGCCGAGGAAGTTACCGACGAGCTCGATCGAAATCGCGTCGCTCAGGCTGGCGGCGTCGCGGTCGTCGGCAAAGCTCAAGGGATCGAAGATGTCGCCGTGGCGGGCCAGCACGCGGTGCCGGCGGAGGGCTTCGTGCAGCTCGTCGCATTCGCTGGCCTCATGGGCGAACGGCTTGTTGTGAGGACTCACCAGGCCCAGGTGATGGGCGACCTTATGGCGGATCACGTCGTACGATGGCCCGCGCAGGTGTAGCAGCCAGTCGTGGTTGCCGACCATGTAGTGCGTATAGACCGCGACGGGCATTTCCTCGGCATCGAGCACCGGCTGGCCGCTGGCGGTCGCCGGCGGCAGGCTGATGGTCGCCTCAGTCGCGAGCGAGCGGAGCGTGCGGATGCATTCGACGTTCCTGCGCAGGATTTCGTCGACGATGGCCGCGACCGTGTCGCTCACCGCATGCGAGGTGATGTCGCTCCACGGGCGGGCATCCCCCTTGAGCCACCGCTGCGAGCAAGTGATGTCGAGCACGTCGCCCAAGAGCACGAGGTCGAGCCGTTCGATCGGCTGATACGCGCCGTCGGCCCGCCAAGAGGCCCGCCAGGCGAGGTCACAGAGGCGCTCGCTCAGGAGGTTCATAGTCCCAGGGGCCAGAATCGACCCGCAGGTGCCGTCGTTCAGATGGAGGTCGCTGAGTATGACGAGCATGACCGCAATCCTTTGCTGGTGGCTGCCAAGCGCAAGCGCCAAAGCGAGACGACAGAGATACAGCGTCAGGTATCGGCCTGGGTCTGTGCGGGACGTGAGGAATGTTCGGGAAAAAGAGACTGCGGGAGATGGGCAGTTCGATGGTGAAAAGTCCAAAGTGCAAGGTCCCAAATCCAATAGCCGGAAGCGCCCCAAAATCGCCCCACTGTGGACTTTGGACCTTGGACATTGGACCCCTGCTTCCCCGCGCACTATCCCCATCCCCCGCCGCTACGCGATTTTCCAATAGAACGGCCGCAGGGAGCGTAAGTGAATGCTGCTGAACGACTTGCGTCAAAAAAAACGCTATTGACGCACCCTGTGCCGCCGCTATAATTCCCCCGGTTGTGAAATTCGGCAAGCTTGGCAATGCAGCGCGAACCTGCCGACTATAGCAACTGTGCCAACTGATAAGATTCGGGAAGTACGACAATCTGGCGTGTGCCAGCCGGGCTGTGGGCAGAAAAAATGCCTTGCCCGGGTTAAAGAGGGACCTTTTCGGACTAGCTTCGACGTGGCAAACACACGGAGGGTTGGAGGCCGCGACATCTTGGCTGCCTCCATTTGCTGGTCCAACCATCGTAAGGGAAGGATGGTTTGCAGCCATGTCCACGAAGACTGTGTTTACAACCGGTGAAGCGGCGAAAATCTGCAAGGTCAGCCAGCAGACAATTATCCGCTGCTTCGACAACGGTACGCTCAAGGGATTTCGCGTCCCCGGCAGCCGGTTCCGCCGCATCCCGCGCAACGAGCTGTACTCGTTCATGCGGGACAACGGCATTCCGACCGACGCCCTGGAAAGCGGCAAACGGAAGCTCTTGATCGTCGATGACGATCAGGAGCTGGTCGAGCTGATGGTCGATTGCTTCGCCCGCGACGGGCGGTTCGAGATCAAAACGGCCAACAACGGCTTCGATGCCGGCATGCTGGTCAAGGAGTTCCGGCCGGACCTGGTCGTGCTCGACATCATGCTGCCCGACATCAACGGCAAGGAAGTCTGCCAGCGGGTCCGTTCCGACAACACGCTCGACCAGGTGAAGATCATCTGCATCTCGGGCATGGTCGAGATGGACAAGGTGGCCGACCTGCGAGCCGCCGGGGCCGACGACTTCATGCAAAAGCCGTTCACGGTCGACAAGCTGCTCGACCGCTGCTGCGATTTGCTTGAATTGGAGCGGGCTGTTCCTGCTTAGAGACGGGCCGCGTAGGGTGCATGAGCGCAGCGAAATGCACCAACGCGCCTAGACAGAGAGACGGAGGGAAGGAGAGACAGAGAGATGTTGCGCGCGAATCCCTTCTCTCCGTCCCTCCATCTCTCCGTCCCTCCGTCGAGAAATGCAAGCTACGTCTGCACCCGCCACTGACTTCGCCGCCGCCCTCGAGGCCGCCAAGCTCGAGGCTCTCTACCAGTTCGCCTATGGTCTGAGCCATGAGATCAATAACCCGCTGGCCAACATCGCCACGCGGGCGCAGACTCTATTGGTCGATGAAAAAGATCCCGAGCGGCGCCGCAAGCTGGCAACGATCAACCAGCAGGCGTTCCGCGCCCACGAGATGATCGCGGACCTGATGCTCTTTGCCCGGCCGCCGGCGCTGCGCAAAGAGCCGACCGATCTGGCCGCCCTGGCCGACCGCGTGGTCAGCGAGATGCAGTCGCTGGCCGCCGAGCATGGGACGACGCTTGTCCGCACGGGCGTCAGCGAGCCGCTCACGGCGACAATCGATCCGACGCAGATCGCCGTGGCGCTGGCGGCCCTCGTGCAGAACTCGCTGGAAGCACTGGGGCAGGGAGGACGCGTGGAAGTGGGAATTTCAGATTTCAGATTTCAGATTTCAGATTGCGAGAACTCGTCGCCGGACGCAGTACTCAGTACGCAGTACTCAGTACCAAGTAATCCGGCCGCTAACCACACGCCCATCCCGACGCCCCATTTCGTTCCTTCCCCAAATCTGAAATCTGAAATCCGAAATCTGAAATTGTCCGTCTCCGACACCGGCCCCGGCATCCCGCCCCACACCAGAGCGCACATCTTCGACCCGTTCTTCTCCGGCCGCGAAGCCGGGCGCGGCCTTGGCCTGGGCCTCTCCAAAGCCTGGAGGATTGTTACCAATCACGGTGGCATGCTCACAGTCGTCTCGCCAGAGTCTGGCGGAGCGGTATTCGCAATCGAGCTGCCGGGAGAGTGAACGAACGTCCGACACTCACCACTTCAGCCCGAACTGCTCGCCGCCGCTGGTCTTGCCTGCGCCCCCTTTGAGCGGGCCCTTGCGCTTGGGAACCGCCAGCTCGCGTGGCGGCTGTTCGACTTCAGGCTGATCCTTGGGCTTGTCGCTCTCCTTCACCGCCTTGGCGATCGTCGCCTTGAGCGAAAGGCCGATCCGCTGGGCGTCGGCATCGACCGAGAGCACTTTGCACTCGACCTCTTCCCCTTCCTTCACGACGTTCTCGACGCGAAAGACCTTGTGGTGCGCCAGCTCCGAAATATGAATCAGCCCCTCGACACCGGGAGCAAGCTTGACAAATGCGCCAAACTGGGCGATCCGTGACACGGGGCCGCTCACCGTCGAGCCGACGGGGAACTTCTGCTCGATGCCGGTCCATGGATGTTCCTCGGGGTTCTTGAGCGACAGGCCGATCTTCCCCGTTTCGTGGTCGATTCGTTCGACGCGGACGCGGACCTTCTGCCCCTCGGCCACCACTTCGCTCGGATGCTTGATTCGCTCCCAGCTCATCTGGCTGACGTGGATCAAACCATCGATGCCCCCCAGATCGACGAACGCCCCGAAGTCCTGAATCTTGCGGACTACGCCATCGCGCATCTGCCCCGGCTCTAGCTCGGCCAAGAGCGCCTTCTTCGATTCCTCCTTCTCGCGCTCCAGCACGGCCCGCCGGCTGAGAACCAGGTTGCCGCGGCGCTCGTTCGACTCGGTCACGACACACACGAGTTTCTGGCCGACGTAATCGCCAAAATTCTCGATGCGGTACATTGCCACCTGGCTTGCCGGGATGAAAGCCCGATTACCAGAGACCTCGCATTCGAGGCCGCCGGTGTTCGCGCCGGTGACGCGAGCCTCCACGAGCGATCCCTCGGCTGCGTCGGTCCATTTGCCCGCCACAATCGCCGCGCCCGGAATCGCCAGGTCATACAGGTTGTCCTCCGGATTGAAGCCGGTGACCACCACATCGACCATGTCGCCGACCTGTGGCGGCGCTACTTCTCCGGAAGGCAAAGTGAAGCTGCGCAAGCTCGCAATCCCCTGCTCCTTGCCGCCGAGCGTGAAGAATACGTCGTCGCCGTGCAATTCGGCGACTTGCGCCCGATGCCGCGACTCGTTCTCCAGCCGTTCACCGGCGCCCTTCGCCGGAGCGGCGGTAATGTCGTCGAGCGACAAGTCGCCCAGGGCCGCGGCGATCTCCGCTTCCAAATCCTCGGGTTTCTCGCGGCGATTGGGCACGGGCACCTTGGCCCGCGGACCGGACTCGCGCCGCGCCTCGCGCTCGACTTCCAGGCCGCGATCGACCTCGGCATTCTCGGCCTGCTGTTTGTTCTGCTCACTTTCACGGCGCGGCGGCTTCGGAGGCCGCTTGCCTTTGCCGCGCGGCGGGCGCCTGCTCTCGCTGCCAGGCTCTGCCTTCTTCCCCTCGTGGGCAGGCTTTGCCTGGGAAGGCGCTTCGCCGAGGCTCTGCCTTGCCGACTCATCAGCCGGCGCCTCGCTCGTCCCCCGTGTAAACTTCGCCAGCGGCCCCGCTGCCGGACGCGCGGCGGGTTGTTCGGCTTGGGCCTCACCACTGGCGGGAGCGACAGGCAACACAGGATTCGGCGACGGATCGCTGGACATATCAGGCACCAACAAAATCAGGGCGAGATTCTTGCGCCCTGAAAGTCCCAACTGGTGGTATTTCTTCGCACGCACTCGCGTGGCGATGTTCCCCGACTACAATCACGTCAGTGTACCTGCGGCCGCAAACAGGCGGTAGGCACGGCTCGCATTAGCACATGCTGATTTTTCCCGCGAGCCACCAAATGACTCGCACACGGATTCGGAGAAGTCTCATGGGTTCCTACCGATTCTGCTTCGCTAATGGCCTCGCCACGCTGTGGCTTTGCGCTTGGCT
Organism: Planctomycetaceae bacterium; assembly: GCA_022614795.1. Classification (GTDB taxonomy): domain Bacteria; phylum Planctomycetota; class Planctomycetia; order Pirellulales; family Pirellulaceae; genus CAYLLN01. Next base: position 16,136 of record JAKEHX010000109.1, read on the forward strand.
CCCTGCTGCATTGGCAGCCGACAACCTCGACCGCACGGTCCTGCCGATCGCTGAGCCGCAGCTCCCGTCGATCACCGAGATCGACGCCCGCAAGGCCAAGGCCCCGCCGCCTTTCCGAGTAACTGCACCACAGAGTGCGCCGAATGTGGTCATCGTGCTGATCGACGATATGGGCTTCGGCCAGTCGAGCGCCTTCGGCGGACCGATCAACATGCCGACCTGCGAAAATCTGGCCAGAAACGGCCTGCGGTACAACCGCTTCCACACCACGGCTCTCTGTTCGCCGACGCGCATCGCCCTGCTCACCGGGCGGAACCACCACTCGAACAACATGGGGGCGATCACCGAGACGGGCACCGCCTTCCCCGGCAACACTGGCGTGCGGCCGAACAACATCGCGCCGCTCGCGGAGATGCTCCGCCTCAACGGATACAGCACCGCCGCGTTCGGCAAGTACCACGAGTGCCCCGTTTGGGAGGTCAGCCCCTCCGGCCCGACGGACCGCTGGCCGACACGCTCGGGCTTCGACAAGTTCTACGGCTTCATCGGCGGCGAGACGAATCAGTGGGCCCCGCTCATTTACGACGGGCTGACGAAGGTCGAGACGCCCAAGGATGCAAACTACCATTTCACCACGGACATGACCAACCAGGCCATCGCCTGGACGAAGTACCAGAAGGCGCTCACCCCGGGCCGGCCGTTCTTCGTGTACTTTGCGACTGGCGCAACCCACGCTCCGCACCACGTTTCGAAGGAGTACATCGACAAGTACAAGGGCAAGTTCGATCACGGCTGGGACGCTCAGCGCCAGATCACGCTGGCCAACCAGAAGAAGCTCGGCGTCGTCCCCGCCAGCGCCCCGCTCGCGCCCAAGCCCGAGGCGATCAAGGACTGGGACAAACTGTCGGCCGACGAGAAGAGATTGTTCGCCCGCCAGATGGAAGTGTTCGCCGCCTACGGCGAGCACACCGATCACGAGATCGGCCGGTTGGTGCAGGCCCTGGAGGACATGGGCGAGATGGACAACACGCTGTTCCTGTACATCGTCGGCGACAACGGATCGAGCGCCGAGGGCACAATGAACGGGTTGTTTAACGAGATGACCTACTTCAACGGCGTGCCGGAAAAAGCGGAGGACATCCTCAAGCACATCGACGAGTTGGGCGGGCCGAACTCCTACGGCCACTACGCTGCGGGGTGGGCCGTCGCCGGCTGCACGCCTTTTATGTGGACCAAGCAGGTCGCCGCGAACTTCGGCGGCACCCGCAACCCTTTGGTCGTCCACTGGCCGAAGGGGATCAAGACCAAGAACGAGGTGCGGAGCCAGTTCCACCACGTCATCGACGTGGCCCCGACGGTGCTCGAAGTGTGCGGGCTGCCCGAGCCGAAGTCGGTCAATGGGACGGTGCAGCGGCCGATCGAAGGGGTGAGCATGGTCTATACCTTCGAGGACGCGCAGGCGAAGGACCGGCACACCACGCAGTACTTCGAGATCTTCTGCAACCGGGCGATCTACCACGACGGCTGGGTGGCGTGCAGCCAGTTCGGCTTGCCCTGGGACCCGTCGACCCGTGCCGCCGACTTCACCAAGGCCCC
>JAKEHX010000110.1 GCA_022614795.1 Planctomycetaceae bacterium
CCCCTTCTTTCAAGGCTGGCTTGTGGCCGATGTCTTCGCACGAGATCAGGTACAGGCCGTAGAACCGGTCGCGCTGCGCGGCAAGCTCCGCCGCCAGATCTTGCTGCTGCTCGCCCGCCTGCCGCAGGCCGTGGATCGACTTGAGCGTTTCTTCGCCGAGTGTTGCGGACAGAAAGTTGTGCAGGAAGGAATACGACCTGGCCGTGCGGACATAGTACGAAGGGCAGGGCTCCACGCGCAGTCGCGGCTTGATTTCTTCCAGCTCGCGCGGCGGAGCCGCCGACGCCGCTTCGGCCACGTCAAGCTGCCGGGCATGCGTTTCGCGGCGCTTGGTGATCAGCGCCGCAAACGCCTCCAGCATCCGCTTCTTATAGGGCTTCGTCAGCAGCAGCTTGTGATGTTCCTCGCCGACTTCTGGCAGGAGCATCGTTTGCAGCGCGTAAACCTGGTGGTCGTACCAGCCGCTGTTTTCGCGCGGCGTGAGATCGACCTTGCCGGAGCGGATGGCCTGGACCAGCTCCTTCATGAGGTTGGCCTCCGTCGGCACCCCCAGTGGAAAGAGCTTATTGAACAGCTCGGTCTCGCGCGACGTGCTGGGCGGGAAAAAGGCGACGCCCGGCCGCTGGATGTTCTTGCTTTTGTAGAGCGCCTTCATCGCCTGCTCGGACGAAACATCCACGCCGATCAGGTCGGCCAGCGACAGACGGTTGAGCGGGTTGGTCAGCTTGCCGAAGAACTGGGCGGCCTGTTCGTAGTCGGCTTTGAGGGCTGAGTCGTCCGCCAATGCGGCGACCAGGGCCGTCGCCTCCGCGCTCGCCGGGTCCAATTTCTGCTGGAAAAACCGCATGAAGGCCCAGCATTTCTTCAGCCCGTCGTTCCAGGTGTAGAAGCTGATCGGCTTGGAGAGGGCGGGGTTGTTGTTGAATTGCGTGATCCATCGCTGGCGAGCTTCTTTATCCGCCGCCGCTGTTTCTTGACCTCCGAGCGTCAAGCCGGCGGCAAGATAAGCCGCGGCAGGGCTGTCGGGTCCGACCTTGTCGAGCAGCCGTTGGACGAGCTTCTGATGGCTATGCAGTTTGTCAGCCACGCCTTGGAAGTAAGCCAGATCGATGGCGGCATAGAGCCCGTCGTCGAATTGCTTGGCCTTGCCGTCGAGCAGGTTGACACTCGGCAGCGGATTGCGGCGCTCGGCTGCTTTGAGGGCTGCCTGGTATGACGGATGCAGGACGAGCAGGTGCCCCTCGTAGTCGGGCTGGACGATCGGCACATCGAGCTTGATGACCGCTTCGCTCTGGTTGACGAGCCAGCCTTCCAGCGGGCGGCGATCGACAAGCTCGGGATCGAAATCCGTCTTCTTATCGCTCAGCCGATCATCCGCGAGGCCATCGTCCGACGGGGGCGGCGGCTTGCGGTCGGTCACTTCGACGACCACGACGTTGGGATCGATCCCGGGGACGCCGGTCCCGCAGCCCAATGGAGCGATGGCTAGCGGAGCAAACCCCAGTCCAAACAGCACATAGAAAGCGAACTGGCGCTGGCGCATGGCAATAGCTCCCGGAGAGTGCAGAGAGATACAGAATCACCAGACCCGCCTCGCGCACCAATTATTCCGCGGCCGACGGCTTGTTACAATCGAGCGCGAAGCATGCCGCCGGCGATGGCGCGCCGCATGGCAGGTTGCCAAAGTCCCCGCCCATCTGCCACGATAGCGGGCTTGCTCTCACTCCGTTTCCATTCCGCCGAGTCCAGCGAGTGCACCATGCCGCAAGCTTTTCCCGAGATTCAGAAGATCAAGTACGAGGGTCCGCAGTCCAAAAACCCGCTCGCTTTCCGTTGGTACAACGAAAATGAGACGGTCGAAGGGAAGTCGATGAAGGAGCACCTCCGCTTCGCGGTCGTCTATTGGCACACCTTCCGCGGCACCGGCAGCGATCCCTTTGGCGCGGCGACGATGGTCCGGCCATGGGATGACGGCAGCAACTCGGTCGAGAACGCCCAGCGGCGGGCCCGCGTCGCATTCGAGTTCTGCGAGAAGCTCGGCGCACCGTTCTATGCCTTTCACGATCGCGACGTAGCGCCGGAAGGAAGCACGCTGGCCGAATCGAACAAGAATCTCGACGCGGTCGTGAGGGTGCTCAAGGAAGAGCAACAGCGCACCGGAATCAAGCTCCTGTGGGGAACAGCCAACCTCTTCAGCAACCCCCGGTTCATGCACGGGGCGGCCACGACCTGCAATGCCGACGTGTTTGCGTTTGCGGCGGCTCAGGTGAAGAAGTGCCTGGAAGTGACCAAGGAACTGGGCGGCGTCAATTATGTGTTCTGGGGCGGACGCGAAGGCTATCAGAACCTGCTGAACACCAACATGAAGCGCGAGCTCGATCACCTGGCCCGCTTCTTTCACATGGCCGTCGCCTATGCCAAGGAGATTGGCTTCAGCGGGCAATTCCTGATCGAGCCCAAGCCGAAAGAACCCACCAAGCACCAGTACGACAGCGACGCGGCGGCTTGCCTCAACTTCCTGCGGGCGTATGAATTGCTTCCTTATTTCAAACTCAACATCGAGACCAATCACGCGACGCTGGCCGGCCACACCATGCAGCACGAGCTGGAATATGCCGGCATGCAGGGGGCGCTCGGCTCGATCGACGCCAACACGGGCGACCTCTTGCTCGGCTGGGACACCGACCAGTTCCCGACCAACATTTACTTGACCACCGAAATCATGTGGACCATTCTCAAGTGGGGCGGCTTGGCACCCGGCGGAGTGAATTTCGATGCCAAGGTCCGCCGCGAATCATTCGAGCCCATTGATCTTTTCCACGCCCACATTGGCGGGATGGATGCCTTCGCCCGTGGTCTCAAAATTGCTGCTACCATCCGGGCGGAGGGTGAATTCGACCGCTTGCTCAAGCAACGATACAGTTCATTTGATGGCGGGATCGGTGCCGATATTGAGAGCGGAAAGGCCGATTTCAAGAAGTTAGAGGCGTATATTCTTGCCAAAGGGGAAGCAGCCCCCAACCAAAGTGGTCGCCAGGAGATGCTGGAGCACCTGCTTAACCGCTATATTTGAGGGGTAGATGGACGAATTGGCGACGTGCGGCCGACACAACTGGCCGTCGCAGTGACTTGAAAGACCCAGCCATGGTCCAGCGAAGTGCCGTCAAACTTGCGCACGACGTCGAGCGGCTTCAAGCCGAAGTCGCCAACCTCGTTGCCGAGCGGAACCTGCTCCATCAATCGCTCCACTTGCAAGAGCGCGACCGGCAGCTCGTGGCCTTCGAGATCCACGATGGGATCATCCAGGAGATGACGGCCGCGCTCATGTTCCTGGAGTCCGCGGGCCTCTCCGCATCGTTTGCTTCGCCCGAGGCCAAGGAGTTGCACGAGCGGGGAGTCCGCGTGCTTCAGGAAGCGTTGCACGAGGCGCGGCGGCTGATACGCGGGCTCATTCCCATCGAGTTGGACGAGCACGGTCTGGCCGCCTCGCTCGAGCGGCTGGTCGCGAAATTCCGCTCCGATCAAGGGCTGGAAATCGACTATCGGGCCGAGGTGAGCCTGGATCGGCTCGTTCCCGCGGCCGAATTGATCGTGCTGCGGATCGTGCAGGAATCGCTCAACAATGTCTGGAAGCATAGTCAGAACAATCGCGCGGCCGTCCGGCTCGTGCAGGACAACGACGAGCTGGAAGTAACAGTGTCCGATGAAGGGGTCGGCTTCTCGCTCGCCGACGCACCCAAGTCGCGGTATGGCCTGGCGGGCATTCGCGAGCGCGCGCGGCTGCTGGGAGGCACGGCGACCATCACGAGCGAACCAGGACGCGGCACGCGCGTGGTCGTGCGGTTTTCGTATCGCGAGCTGCGCGTGCCGCCGGCGCTCGTTCATCGAGGGCCGCAGCCGGTGCCAGAGCAATTGTCGGAATGCAACCGGCAATAAGTAGTAGGCACACTCCGTGTGCCGTCTGCCGGCAACGGCGCACGGAGTGTGCCTACTACGGGTCAACGCCTGCTCACTTCCTGCGGGTGTAGTCGATCGTGAACGCCGACGTGGCTTTGCCGTCGTCGCCGATCATGAACATCTCAAAGGTAAAGTGATCGTCGTCGGTCTCCTTCGTCACGTTCCGGTATTTGGTGAGCTTTCCCTGCTCGTTGTATCCCTGGCCCTCCATCGTCGTTGTCTTGGTCTTGTCGTCGTAGGCGCCTTCGAACAACATCAGCCCCGTGCTCATCGAATCGGCCCAGGTGCCGACGTACTTTTTCTTGTTCGTGTCATAGCCGTCCAGGCCCTTGCCCGTGAACTTGAAGCCGGGCGAGTCGCATTTGAATTCGCTGGCCAGCCACAGTCCGCCGAGGTCCATCTTGTAGGTTGCCACCGCGTTCATGGCCTCGGGCGCGCCTGCCATTTTCATCTTGCAATCCCACGTGCCTTCGAGCGTTTGCAGGCGCTTGTGCTCGGGTCCGGGTTTCGCTGGAGTGAATCCTTCCTGGGCCGCAAGGGTCTGGACTGCAAGCGCGCCAGCGCCGATTGCCACAAAAGCCAGCGCATACGTGAAGCGAGACATGAAAACAACTCCTGATGCGAGTGAGAAGACAATCGCCGATTGCGACAGCCATAAACCTAGCGCCCGGCTGGCCTGCGTCAAGCTCCGGCTGCGAGAATTTACGCTGTGTACACTATGCCGCGACAAATTGCCTACGCCTTGCGAATGAATTCGGCCGCATAGCTGCGTACCTGGTGTCCGTTGAGCACGTGGACCATCCGCAGCTGCCCAATCAACTCGTCGCTGAATTGCGCCAGCGGCAAATGCACCCACTTCTTGCGGTAGCGCTGGGCCATTCTTCGCCACCCGGCGCCGGGCAGAGCCGCCGCCACGAGAGCGATGTGCGGGCAGGTTGAGTGCAGGCAAGCCGCCGCCAACAGCCGCTCCTCCAGCGTCTCGGTAAAGTCGAGCCGCTTGTCGCGCCAGATGTCGGGGATGGCCACCGGCGGAAAGAGGAAGAGCGCCCCGCCATAGGTTCCCAGCGCAATGCCCGGTCCGACCATTTCGCGGCTGGCGTCGGTCGAGAAAAACGCCAGCGTCGATTCTTCCTCGTGCTCGGCGTACCAGGTTGTGCGCCACGGATATTCCCGCGGGTCGGCCGGCGAGTCGAACAGCATCACGACGCAGTCGAGCTTGCCGCGGCTGGGCGGCAGCACCTTGACGTAGATCTTCTCCTCGTACCAATGCCGCAGCGTGTCGCGGATGTCGATGCCGTCGAGGATGCTCGTCGTGAACGGCTCGGTGCGGGCCAGGTCCTCGCCGAGGACGGCCCGCGCACGGTCAAATACATGGGCCCGGAAATTCTCGATCGCCTCGTCCTCGGGCGGCCAACTGCACTGCGAGAACGGATTCCACCGCATCCGCCACTCGTGCCGCTCGCTGCGGTCGGGCCGCCGCTTCAGCGCCAGGCTCCGCCACATGACCGGCGGGCCCGGCAAGCGGCTGACCAGGCGCACGATCTGGCCGTCGGGCAATCGCCCGCGATCGACGCCCAGCGTCATCGTAGGCATCTCGCTCCGCGAGATGTGCCCCTCACGCGGAGCGTGAGGACTACGATGGTCGGTAGGATAATCACGCGCCGTTTCCGCGACGTGCAAGGCGTACTGATCGCCGGCCGTTTGTTTCGCGGCCATGACCAGCGTGTAGAGATCGGGCGTGAACCGCTTCTCGAGCAGCGACAGGTTGCGGATGTACTTGAGGCACTGCGACAGCGTCTGCGGCGTGATCTTGCGGGCCCGCCGCTTGAAGTCGGCTTTGTAGCGCTCCCGCGCGGTCAGAAGCAGCTCCTTCACGCCGTCGATCGACAGATTCTCGTCATCCTCCAGCTCTGCCCGGGCCCGTTCGTAGAGCCCCGTAATGAACGGCAGCTCGCCCAGCAGAAAAATCAGCGTCCGCTCGTCGGGCTGATAGAGGGTCGCATCCTCGACGGCGTCGTGCTCCGCCGTGCTCGGTGAATTCTCGACGTAGGCCTCGCGAATCCACGGCCAATCGAGCAGCGAACAAACCAGCAGGATCGATTTGTGCCGCCGCTCAAGTTCGCGCAGCTGCGCAGCCATATGCACGATTCGCTGCCGGTGCTGCTCGTGCTGCGGCCGGCCGATCGCCGGCAGTACGGCCGCGGCAAAACGCTCGGCGGCCACTCGTTTCAGGGCATACGGATCGGGCAGGACCGCCGCGGCAGGCACGAAACGGGCCGTCTCCAGGTCGATGAACCTCCGCGGAATATGCTCTGCCATCGCTGCCCGCAGTGCGGCAACCACCGGCTGGCAGGGATCAATGGGCACGTAACTACATCCCGGTCCGCCTTCATCGTCCTCGTTCTCGTCCTCGTCCTCGAATCCACCGCTCCAGTCTTGAACCCCCCATCGCGGCTCTGGTTGACAAACCATCGTCGGAGTCGGCAACAGCTCGATTCCCCGCTCGACGAGCGGCGCCAGTGACGGCGGCAACGGCACCGCCACGCAATCGAACTCGTGCTCCAGCATCAGCCGCCGCACCGCGAGCGCAAACTCCCCGCTGCCGTGAATGACCGGCAGGCAGGTGATGCGGGGGCTGAACTGGAGGATTTCGGATGGCATCGGCATGTCGTGTTTTCAAGATCTCAGGTCACACGCGTTCCCCGCAAGCGATCTCTGGGCCGGCGATACACGATTTCTCGTTTCAACAATGCCATATCGCTCGAAATCGCCAGAACCCGCCGGGTCATTATCGTGTGCGACCGTCTATATATAAATAATCGCTCTGGCGGGGCTTTTTCGTGCGCAGGTACAATGGGCCGTATGGATGACGACCTCGACCAGATGTCGCGTGAACAGCTTGTGGCGGAAGTCCAACGGCTGCGCAAAGGCATTCGAGAACACCGTGACAGCACCGGCCATGAGCTATGTTGGCATCACCCCGATCTGTGGGCGCTACTGCCGGAGCGAACCGATCCCATCCCGGTCGTCCCCAACTGGCCGCAGTTCATGCAGGGCTGCATCAGGTATCGTCAGTCGCTCGATGAGCAAGCACCGTGCGCGCCTCGATCTGACGAATCATTCGGCAGCTAGACGCCGGCCCATGCTTGCCGTTAGGGTCAGACCGTCGAACCACCAGCGGGCGCATGATCAACGTTGGGCTGAGCTGCGTCGGCCCGTCCGCTCAAACGCTGCTGGTGCGATATGCTGCGTCTGGATAAGCGGGGCGGTGCTCCCGGGGACTTTACCGGCACATTCCAGCCGCACTCGCAGTGGTAAACCTGGATGGCGATATCCCATCCATCTGGCAACGGCTTGAACATGCCGCTGGGGTCAAGAGCGATCATCGTTACCCTGCCGCCATCGGCGCACCGAGGGCACCTGGGCATAGATTCACTTGGCATGGCTGCTTACACCCGATCCGCTAATTCGAGGAGAAGACTGGAGGTCAGACGTGAGAGAAGATGGGCAAAATATGGCGTCTAGGCGGCGAAAGATCAATCGCAAAAGACTGCATCACCGATTTGCCGCTTGTGCCCAGCGAAAATGCAGCGGATGGCGGGTCGGCTGCTCGACGTGCATAAACTTGCATAAAGTGCATAACGAAAACCGCGGCGACTTCGTCGCAAATAAAAGGCGGGCAAGGAGTTAGGTGCGAAACTGGGGAGGAGGGAAATTCTGAATATGCATGCATACAGCTCCAGGCTCGCCCTGCTCGCCGCCGAATTGGTTCAAGGAAAAGGTGCCAGGCTAATAAACAAGCGGTCTGTGCCTAAACTCGCTAACGTCCGCCGGGAGATGGCTAAAGCTGCAAGGCGTTGTCAGGTAGAGGTTTGTGGAGGTTAGTTCGGGGTTTGGGAAGCACGAAAGTGCGCAGAGTTTAACGACGGCATTAGAAGCGTCGGCATGAGCGGTCAGTTTGTGGTGCGGCCGTCTCGGTTGCGCTGAGCAAGCGGGACCCCTGCACCACAATCAATACTCGCGCCCGGCGAACGAAAACTCGTTGTTCGGCCCCGAGGTGGATACTAAAATTCGCGGATAATTCATTGACCACAACGCTCCGTCTGCGGTGGCCGCTGGACGGCACACGGAGTGTGCCTACTACTTATTCCACAGTTCGCAGGATCGCGATGTCATGATTTCGCGCATCTTTTTCTCGTGGACCGCCCTGCTGCTGGCGGTCATTTTGTCGCTCACCGCCCCGGCCTTGGCTGCCGACGACTATAAGCCGGGCGATCTTGTAGAGGTGTTCTTCCTCAACAGTTGGACGCCGGCGGTCGTGATTGAGACCGACAAGCGCGGCAACGTGCTGGCGGAATACGAGTTCGCGGGCGGACCCAAACGCGAGGTCTTCAAGGCCCAGGCAGTGCGGGCGGCTTATGAATCGGGTGCGATTCTGCGGGGGCGGATTTGGACCGATCCGTCGGGAAAGTTCAAGACCAAGGCGGCATTGTTGTCGGTGAATGACGACGACTCGATCACGATCCGCAAGCAGGACATGACCGAGCTGAAAATGCCCTTGGCCAACCTGAGCGAGGCGGACAAGGCGTTCATCAAGAAGCTGAAGAAGGAGGCAGGGCTGAAGATCATGGCTGGCCCCGAGCCGCCGCCGCTGGAGGATTTTGGCGGGGGCGTGTTCGGTTCGTACGCGGTCCCTTTCAATGCGACCGATCCGAATCAGCGCGTGGCCCTCGCGCCCGATCCGATCCCCTCGTACCTCAAAATGCGGCAGGGGGGCGTCGCTTTTGGCATGGACGACGACGGCGACAAGCTCGGCGCCGTCCTGCCGCTGGGCGGACCGGACTGCTGGATTCTCGCGGCCCTGGAGAATGAAAGCCCGTGGGAGAAGAGCTTGCCGACGCGCGTGCTGTGGGTTTCGCTGACCAAGCAGAAGCTCGAGAAGAAGCAGCTTCTGCCCGCGGGCGAGGCGGTGCTCGATTACCATCCGCCGTCCCGCCGGCTGTTGACGTTTGCCTCGCTCAAAGCCGAGGGCGAGCACCACTGGAACGGCAAGCCGGTGCTCACGCTGTGGGAGACGTCGCCGACGGAAGAGAAGGTCAAGCCGATCGCCCGTTGGAACGCGGACTCGGGCGAAGGGGTCTTTCACGAGCCGTGGGCCAGGATCATCGACGGCAACACGGTGCTCCAGCGCTATAAGAAACAGGAGTACGTGGCCTGGGACGTTTCGGCGAAGGGAATCAAGTATCGCGTGGCCCAGGAATCATTCTTCGCCCCGCTGGCCGTGCTCAGTGGCGGGCGGCGCTATCTGTTTCTGCCGGAGGACAACGGCGTCCGGGTGATGGAAGCGGCAACGGGAAACCTGCTTCTGGGATTGCCCACGAAGAACGGCGCGTCAGGCATTGCGCTCAGCGAGGATGGCCGCAAGGCCGCCGTGCTCGAAGATTTTGAGCTGGTCGTGTGGGACCTGACTGATCCGCAGGCCGAGCCGCAGCGGTTCGAGGCCCAGGCCATCGGCACGCCGTTCCGGGCCGACCTGGCGTTTGTCGGCAACGAACGGATCATGTCCGACGCCGGCTGGGGGGGCGGAAACGTGCTCTTCAGCATGAAGACCAAGATCGCCCTCTGGAATTATCGCTACGATCACAGCGCGGTGCACGAGGACAAGGGCCGCCGCATGCTGGAAGTGGTCGATCGGCACCTCGTTTATGCCGCGACGGTCCAGTCAGGCGCGCAGCGCGGTCTGGCGGTCGGCGCGGTCCAGCTTCCCGGCCCGCGCGTCGATGAGGTCGAGGCGGTCACCACCTACGAATCGCTGCTGATCATCAAGCCGGGGACGCCCGTCAAGCTGCACGTGGCCACCGGCCAGTACGACGACCAGGTGCGCCGGGCTCTCGAAGCCGAAATCAAAGAGAACGGCTGGATTCTGAGCGAGACTTCGAATGTCACAATCACCGCGACGATGGGCCAATCGGAGACGCAGACGGTCACCTACGGCAGCGGCGGCTTCTTCGGCCGGTCGCAGAACACCGAAAGCGTCACCGTGACGCCGTTCTATTCGTCGCTGGTGATCAAGGTCGGTGAAGTCGTCGCCTGGCAAGGGGGCACGAGCACGGGGGCGCCGCCTGTGATCTGGCTCCGCGAAGGCCAGACGGCGCAGGGCGAGGTCAACAAATGGCAAAATCCGCATCCCGAATTCTTTGACCACGTCGAAGTTCCCGACAAGATCATCGACCCGGCCAAGCGCAACGGATTGGGGACGACCGAGGTGACCAACCGCGGGCTGATCGTGAAGTAGCTTGGCCGTGACTTGCCTGGTTCCTGGCCTGCTCGTATCGGGTCCGATATGGAAACGAACCCTTACCAACCCTCCGCTGTCGCATCGGCCGGAATTGGCAAAGCGAATTGGCTCGGGCTACTTCAAAAGGTCGTCGCTGTCGTGTTTTGGCTCCTCAGCATGGCATGGACTGCCTTCGCCGTCGCTTCGTCTTCTGATCTTGATCCTGCACGAGTCCGTGAAAAGCTTTTATCGTTCCTGGTAATTACAAGCTGTCTCTTCGTTCTGCCGATTGGTGGTTGGTTTCTCCTTGGACTGGCAAGCTGGCGATGCAGCGCGCGCCTGGGACTCGCGGGGCTGGCTCTATTGGTTCCTGGCATTGTCCTACTTTTCGTGCGACCATTCTATTGGTGGTGACGGTTAAGACATCTCCCAAGATTCAATGTACCTGCAGCTCGCAATGGGCTAGAATACAAATGAAGTAGTTTCGATGCTTGGAAGCAGTCCTATGGTAAACGTCTCTCTAAAACTGCCCGCTCAGCTCAATAAGAAGCTGGCTGTCGCGGCCAAAAAAGGTCGTACGACCAAGTCAGCCGTCGTCCGCAAAGCGCTTGACGCCTATCTCAACGGCAAGAAGACCGCGAAGAAGGGGTCGTTTTTAGAATTGGCGGGGGACCTAGTGGGGCGCTTTGAGGGTCCCGGCGACTTGTCCTACAACCCAGAGTACATGCGAGACTTTGGGAAGTGAGTCTGTCGATCATAGTTGATGCAGGTCCGCTCGTTGCGCTGGTGGATCGGCGCGACAAATATTACGATTGGGCCACGGAACAGTTTGCGCTGCTGGAGCCTCCGCTGCTCGTGTGCGAGGCGGTACTCTTGGAAGCAAGCCACCTGGCCAGGCATCTTCCGCAGGGCCAGGCTTCAATCATGGAGTTCCTGATTCGCGGACTCGTCACGGTTGCCTTCGACCTGGAACATGAGGCTCAAGCGATTTATGCTCTGCTCAGAAAATATCGTGATGTTCCAATGTCGCTCGCCGATTCTTGTCTCGTCCGCATGTCAGAATTGCACCCTGGGAGCGTCGTTCTTACCGTTGATTCCGACTTTCACATTTATCGGCAACACGGCCGCCGGACGATTCCAACAATCATGCCTGTCCAGACGTAACGATCGTCGCATCGCAGAACGACGTTCTCATTGATCTATCCTCCGCAGCGTCCGCAGCGCCTTGTTCACGATATAGGCCGTTTCGGGCGTCTTCGACTCCCGCTGCCAGCGGCGGCAGAGCGACACGACCCATTTCGGCTGCGACTTGCTCGCGTCGTTGAGCCAATTGCCCACGCTATCGCGGACGTATTTAGCCGCGTCGCTTTTGAGCGGCTCGAGGATCGGCAGGGCGAGCTGCGGCTCGGACTTAAGGCGCACGAGATGATTGCACCAGACGCCGCAGGGACGCGTGACTTCGCTGGCGAAGCGGCGGATGCCTTCGTGCTCGTGATCGGGCCACGTACTGAGCAAGTCGATCGCCGCTTCCAGTTCCTGTTCGACGGCGGGCCGCACGGCGAGCCAGGCTGTCTCGCGGACGCCGAAATGTTTGTCAGCCGCCAGCGATTGGATCGCGTTCAGTTTCTCGGCCAGGCCGAGGCCATCTTGCCCACCCACAATGAACCCCACCCAGTTACGCACGACGTCGGACGGATGCCGCAGCAATCGTTGATAGGCCGAGCGGGGCGATTCCTTCACCTCGACGACCCGCGCCAGCGCCAGGCCGATGATCCGTGTTTGCTGCATCGCCGTCGGCTTGGGGACCGTGGCAACGGCAGCCAGGACCGCGTCCAGATGCTTGCCGATGCCAGCCGCACCAAAGACATGCCGGGCCAGTTGCCGCTGATCGGTGGCCAGCCACTCGACGAGGTTGGCCGTTTCGGTCTCGCCGCGATTCAAAGCCGCCAGCACCTGGGGCGGAATCTCGGACATGCGCCTGGCGGGCTTGCGCTTTTCGGACATGCGATGCGGTCTCGCTCAGTAAGCCCTGGCCGTTTGTTCGATCTTGCTCGCACTGGCCGGCTGCTCGTCGATGAACACATCGACCTGCTGGCCGACAAAGAGCGGCTGGTCCTGGCTGGCCACCTCGAAGATGACTTGCAACACCCGCGTGTCAACCCGCTCGGTGTTGTCGCCGGTCAGCGAGCGCTTCGGGACGACGTATGGTTCGACGCGGACGAACCGCAGATCGACTTCCTTCCGCTCGGGACCGCGCAAGAAGGCCCGGGCGGCGGTTTCCCGCGCAAACCGCGGGATGTCGTGCTCGTCGATGTCGGCCCGCACGTGCAGGCTGCCCGAATCGCCGAGCACGACCAGCGCCTGCCCGGCCGCCGCGGAGACGTATTCACCCGGCCGCACGTTGACCTGGAGCACGCGGCCCGCGACGGGGGCCCGCACCAGCGTCCGGTCGATCTCGGTCTGGGTTTCGCCGATTTGCGCCTGGGCCTGGGCGACGGCTGCTCGCGCGATCGCCTTGTCCGGCTCCCACGCGCCCGCCTGGAGCAGCTTCAGATCGGCCTTGGCCCGGTGCCATTCTTCCACCGCTTGCTCGTAGAGCCGCTGTTTGTCGTTGCTTTCTTCGACGGCGATCGAATTGTTGGCGAGCAGCTTCCGGGCCCGCTCGGATTGATCCTGGAGCCGCAGGGCGTTGGCGTAAGCCGCCTTGACGCGAGCCTCGGCGGGCGGGATTTCCTCGGTCCGCGGCTGCGCTTCGAGCCTGGCAAGCTGCGCCTGAGCGGCGGCCAGCTCGGCCTGCTGCATGGCCAGCCGAGCCCGCAGCTGCCGGTCATCGACGCGAAACAGCGGTTCGCCCGCCGACACCTGAATGCCGACTTTCTCGACCGGCACATAGACCTCCAGCACCAGGCCCGCCAGTGCTGAGCCGATGGCGATGTTCTCGGATCGCGACTCGACGATGCCCGCGGCGGCGATCCCGTGGCTGAACGGATTGCGGGCCGGCTCGACCGGCGGCGGCGGCTTGGGCAGCGTCTGCTGTGCCTTGAGCAGGTGGAACACGCCAAAGCCAAGCATGGCCAGGGCAGCGACGGGCAGGATCAGCTTGCTCATAAAGTTCTTCATACGGCACCATCCAAATCTGAAATCTGAAATCCTAAATCCCAAATCAACCCGCCATTGCTTCCTCATGTTCCGCCGCCCGCTCTTCCACGCTCTCGATCAGCCCGTCGCTCATGGTCACAATCCGGTCGCCAAAGCGATACACCCGGCTGTCGTGCGTGACGATGATCACCGCCCGGTCCGGCTGCACCGCAACCCGCTTGAGAAGCTGCATCACGGTCTGGCCCGAATGCCCGTCGAGAGCCGCCGTGGGTTCGTCGCACACCAAGAGCTTCGGCTTGTGGATCAAGGCCCGGGCGATCGCCACGCGCTGCTGCTGGCCGCCGGAAAGCTGCGTAGGCAAGGCATTCATCCGCGGCTCCAGGCCCACTTCGGCCAGAATCTCCTTCGCCGCGCCCACCGCCCGCCCGCGGTATTCGCCGGCGATCACCAGCGGCACCGCTGCGTTCTCGGCCGCCGTCAACGCCGGCAGCAGGTTGTACTGCTGAAAGACGAAGCCGATGTTCTTCGCCCGGAAGTTGACCAGCTTGCCGTTTCGCAGCCGCACCAGGTCGTGGCCCAGCACCGAGATTTCGCCGCCCGTCGGATACAAAAGGCCCGCGATGATCGAAATCAGCGTGGTCTTGCCGCAGCCGGACGGTCCGACCAGCAGGGTCGTCTCGCCGTAGCGGACGTCCAGATCGACGCCCCGGAGGGCCACGGTCTTGGTGTCGCCGCTGCCGAATTCCTTGGTAACGCCGCGGCAGACGACGGCGGGCGAAGTGTCCAATTCGATTGATTCCATTGACATTGACATGGTCCTATCCTCGAAACACGACCGCCGGCTCCAGCACCAGCACTTTGCGGATGCTCAAGAGGCTCGTGATCACGATGATGATCATCACTGCCGCTCCCACGCCGCCGAAGGCCAGCGGCGTCATCGCAAGTCCCGCCAGGTGTGTGATGCCGCTGGTCGATTCAAAAAACGCCGCGGTCAGCCCGATCCCAATGCCGTAGCCGACCAGCCCCACGATCACCGCCTGGAGCAGGATCATGCCGATCAGCCTGGCGTTGCTTACGCCCATCGCCTTGAGGGCGCCGAACTGCTTCAAGTTCTCGATCGTGAACAGGTAGAAGGTTTGTCCGGTAATCGCCGCCCCCACGACAAAGCCCAGCGCGATCGTGATTCCGAAATTCACCGGAATGCCGGTCGAGCCGAGGAAATAGTTGATGGTCTTCCAGAAGAACTCCCGTTGAGTCAGTGCCATCAGGCCTGTCCGCTCCTCGATCCGCCGGCAGACCTCGGCATCGGTGAGGCCCGCTTCCGGATGGGCCAGGATGAACTTCATCATGTTCCGTTCGCGCGGAACGAATCCCGACGCAGAGCTGTAGCGCGTGTAGAGGATCGGCAGCGTCGTGAACGGCGGCGAAGCCTTGCAGATGCCCACCAGCACCGCCCGCCGGTCGTTGAGCTCAAACTCGCGGCCCAGTTGGTACGGCTGGCCGGGCCACATGTATTCGTAACCCGACTTGTCGATGATCACCGCGTCGGGGCGGCGCAGATCGGCCAGGCTGCCGAGAATCATCTCTTGCGGCGCTCCGACAAACGTCGAGTCGTCGAGGCCGAACAGCACGACGGCGCGGAAGTTGCCGTCGGCCAGGCGGGCGGTGACCTGCCCCTTGTAAAGCCTCACGGCCCACTCGACGCCCGGGACGCCGCGGACGCGGTACAAATCGGTGTCAGGCAGTGCCGGTGCTTCATCAATGAACCGGACTTTGTTGTCCATGACCCAGATTTCCGCGTCGCGGACGTCGAGCACCTGGCTGGCCGTGCGGGTCAGGATGCCCATGAAGATCGAGACCTGCTGGGTCATCAGCAGCGTGGCAAACGACACGCCGAAAATCAGGCCAAAATATTTTGCCCGGTCTCCCATCAACATGCGGAGAGCGATCCAATTCATCGCCGGGACCTCCTTGAACTAAATGCGTATCGTGCCGATCGTGTCTGGTGGACTCTCCGGCCGCTCGTCTTGCGGCAACGTCAGGCCGCGGATCAGGGCCTCGACCATCAACTTCGCTCGCTGCCGCACAGGCCGCCATTTCACCCACGGATCCTTACCGCGGGCGATGTGCAGCGAGACGATGCCGTGCACTCCGCTCATGAAGATTTGGGCGAGCATGTCGGCGTCGCTCAGCTCCGGGCGAAATCGTCCCGCCGCCAGCGCCTCGGCGATCGTGCTCCGTAGATAGGCATAGCAGTCCTGGGCCGGATTGCCGCGCTCGATCAGGCCGACCTTGGGGAACGCCTCGATCTGCGTGTTCATGAACAGGAATTTGAAGGCGTCCGGCTGCTGGAGCGCGAATTCCACAAACGTCATTCCCTTCTTCGCCAGCCGCTCGATCGGATCGGCGATCTTGCTGGTCAGGTCGAAGGCCCGGCGGAACTTGATGAACTCGCGCTCGACGAGCTCGCCCAGCAAGGCGTCCTTGTCGGGGAAGTGCGAGTAGATCGCAGTCGCCGTGTAGTTCACCTTGGCGGCCAACTTGCGCATCGAGAAGCCGTGAAATCCGTCGTTCAAGAGGAGCTGGCCGCCGGCTTCGAGAATGCGCTCGCGTGTTTGAGCCTTGCGTTTCTCGCGAGCTTCCAAAGCAGTCATTGCAAATATCCTTGGCATGTCACTTAACACTGTTAATTTACGTAACGGTGTTATGGCGGCAAGGGGCGAGGCAACTCGCGTGGGCGAGTTTCTGCCGCAAGTCATTGGTGCTACTTAACTTGCGACAAGTCAGAAATTTCGATTTCGCTTAGGGAATCGACCAACCCACTTGGCGAAGCAGGCGGGACACAGCCAACAGAGGCAGGCCGGTGATGGCCGTGTGATCCGACGATGAGATCGATTCGAAGAGGCCAACGCCGCGAGATTCGAGCTTGTAACTGCCGGCGCAATCGAGGGGCGAATCGGCCGCGACATAGCGCTCGATCGCTTCGCGCGACAGCGGCAGCATCGTGAGCGTCGTCACGTCGCGGTGCCGGAGCGTCGCCCCCTCGTGCCAGACACAAACGGCCGTAATCAGCCGATGTGTTTTGCCGGAGAGAAACGCCAGTTGCTCGATTGCGGCTGCGGCGGTGCCGGGCTTATTCAGAATCCGGTCGTCGCAGACGCAGACCTGGTCGCTGCCCAGGATGGTCGCCTCCGGCTCCAAGCGCGAAACGCTCACCGCCTTGGCGAGGGCCAGGTGCTCGGCCAGCTCGGCCGCGCTGGCGGAGTCGAACAGCGCCTGGATGGCGCCTTCGTCAACCGTCGGCGCTACCGCGCGAAACTGCACACCCAGCCGCTCCAGCAGCTGCCGGCGATACGGGGAGGTGGAGGCGAGAATGAGGTCCATCGTAGGACTAGGCACGTCCTTCCAGCCAATACCC
>JAKEHX010000111.1 GCA_022614795.1 Planctomycetaceae bacterium
CGTGGAACTGGTTCGTCTTCAAATACATCGCTTCCAGGTCCGGCTCGCGGCCGTTGTGCGTCAGGTCCAGGTGCAAGCTGCCGTGCACTCCCTCCAGAAAGCCGAAGTTCATCTGCGACAGGTCGTTATTCAGCATGCACGTGGCAATCCGCGTCTTGTCCATCTGGAAGGCGAGAACAACCAGGTCCAGCATCAGCCGCATGTGCTGCGGAATGTCTTGCGGCCGATGGTCCGCGGGGCGCTGCATGTTGGGCCTGGCAGGCGCGGGGTGCTGGCCTTCCAGGCGTCCGTCGGCGGCGGCCCGGTCGATGCGCCGCTCGATATCGCGGACCGATTCGAGGTACTCATCCAGTTTGCGGCGATCGTCCGTGCTGATCTGCCGCCGCAGGTCGCCGGCGTCGGCCAGGACCTGGTCGAGAATGCTGCGGTCGAGCTTCCGGCTCGCGCCGTCGCCAACCAGCAGATCGAAGACCCGCGACGGATAGATTTCCTTGGTCGCGGGCTTGGTGTCCGAGGCCCACGATATACACGAGCCGTAGAGCATCGACAGCCCATCCTCCAGCCGCAATTCGGTGGGCTCGATGCCGAGCACCAGGCTGGGGATGGCTGTCCGATTGCCGATGCGCTGGGCGAGGACCTGGTCCATCGTGCGGCCGACGCGGATCTCGCTCTGGTCGGTGCTGACCCATGCCCCGGAGAGCATGTTCGGGCTGCGGCCCAGATGGGCGCTCTTATGTTTGACGGCCTGCTCGTTGAACAGGCCGCGCAGGAAAACGATGTCCTCGCGCAGCGGCTGCATGGGAGCCAGACCGGGACCGATTTCCATCGACGCCCCGCTGCCCCGGGCCCACCAGTGCTCGGGTTCAACGCCGTTGGAGAAAAAGAGGCAGGCGAACCGGACCGGCGGCTGCGTTGAATCGGGCGATGCGGCGGCCGCGGCTGACTGGGCGGGCTCTTCGGCTGTGACCAAAGACTCCAGCCACGGCAGCGTGAGTGCCAGACCGCCGGCGCTGCGGAGGAACCCGCGGCGGGCGAGTAGCTTATCGTGGCTCTGCTTCATGACCTGCACCAAGCCGCCTCGAGGGGCATTCGATCACAATCTACGATACCGGAACTGCTTGCTCGTGACGATACGGACGACGAGATTCGAGAATCCGCCTTCCCCCTTCAAATCCGTCAGCATCTGGTCGATGAGCGGCCGATCCGAGGCGAGTTCCGCCCGGCCGAGCGCATATCCCAGCAGCTTGTCGCACGCGTTCCGCTCGAATTGCGGCTGCTGGCGGCGGAGGTAGCGCCGCAGGCCGTCCAGGCCGTCGATCTTGGTGCCGTCGCTGAGGACGCCGGAGGAATCGATTGGCCGGCCGTCACGGTACTGGTCGCGCCAGCGCCCGAGCGGATCGTAGTGCTCCAGGGCAAAGCCGAGCGGGTCGATTCGCGCGTGGCAACTGATGCAAGACTGGTCGGTGCGGTGGGCCTCCAGTCGCTGGCGAACGGTCAGGCCGTCATCGCTGGCGTCATCGGCGGCGATCGAACCGGCATCAGGCGGGGGCGGCGGCACAGGCGTACCGAGCACGCGGCGCAGCACCCAATCGCCCCGCTTTACGGCGCTGGTCCGCAGCGGAGCCGAAGTCGCCGTCAGCACGGCGGCCATCCCCAAGAGTCCGCCCCGATGTTCCCCGGCAACATCCGCGACGCGGACGTGCTGACCGTCGGGAAGCTCTGTGGCGTCGATGCCGTAATGCCGAGCGAGCGGCGCATTCAGAAAGGCGTAGTCGGCAAACAGAATCTCCGCCACCGGCCGGTCATCGCGGACGATGTGCTCGAAGAACGAAACGGCCTCGCCGTACATCGCCGACTTGAGCGCCTCGTTGAATTCTGGGAATCGCTGGGCGTCGATGCCGCGGTATTCGTCGAACCGATAAAAGCCCAGCCACTGGCCGAAGAATTCGGTTGCCAAGCGCCGGGACTTGGGATCGCGCAGCATCCGCCGCGCTTGCCGGGCTAACTCGTCGGGATTGCGCAGCTCGCCGGCCGCAGCGGCACGCAACAGTTCCTCATCCGGCATCGACGACCACAGGAAGTAGCTGAGCCGGCTGGCCAGTTCCCAGTCGGACAGCGGCACGATCTCGCCCGGCTTCGCCGCTTGTCCGCCTGCCGATTCGGCCCGGTACAGGAATGCCGGCGCGACGAGAATTCGGGCCAAAAGCGAGCGGATCGCTTGCGTGTGGTCGAGCCCCGAATCGCGGCGAAGCGCCTGATAGAAGTCGCGCAGCCGTTGCTCTTCGTCGGCGGTCAGCGGCCGCCGCCAGGCCCTCTGAGCAAACTGGATTGCGTCAGCGACGCGCTTAGCCTCTGCATTCTGCAAGGCTCGCTGCATGGATCGATACTCGCCCCGCAGCCGCTCGATGAAGCCGCGCACATCGTCGGGAAACTGGCCGATGTCGTCGGCTCGGAGGTCCGCGACTCCTTTGCCGGCCAAATCGACGTCGAACTTTTTGGCCGCGAAACGCAGGTTCGCATCGTGGAAATCAAACGAGGTCAAGAGGTCGGTCCACGCCTGGTCAAGCGCGGCGCGCGACGCGTCGTCGAGCACGTGCGTCACGAGAAAGCGATCGTCGCGGTGGTATTTGATCGCCGTATGAAAATGGTTCCGCTCGGGCATGTTGTAGGCGTTGTCGAACGGCGGCGGAATCGGATCGCGGTCGGACGGCGTCGGCTCGCGGTGCGAAACCTCCGGCAATAGGCGGGCGAATTCCGCCACGCCGGCCTGCCAGTGGGCCACGCGCGGGCTAGCGGGATTGCCCAATAGCGTGGAAGTGTCGCCCACCTCGGCAGCCGTTTCTCCCGCGACGGCGCCGTCCGAAATGCGGCAGCGGACGATCGCATCCGCGCCTTGTTTCGTGTCCAACTCCACATCGACAAACAGCCGGGCGGCAATCATTCCTTCGGGAACCAGGATGCGGATTGGGGCCTTGGATTCTCCGGCAATCACAAAGTCGTCCTGGCCAATCGTTGCTCCGGCGGGATGGCAGCCCAGCTTGAGAGAGTCCACCGTTTCGGCCGAAAGTACCGTGGCGAGCGGAACGATTTCGCCGCGGCGGTTGTCCGCGCGTACGAAGCGGAGCCGCGGCTTATGCCAGATCACAATCGCCCCGCCGGCCGGCTGCTTGCTGGCCGATGCAACCGAGAGTTCGATGTCGGCTGCTTTTACGCCATCGGCCCAATCCAGATCGGCCTCCAGCGCGTGCTGCGGGCGGATTTGCACGTCCCCCTCGGTGAGGACCGCCGCCTCTTCTTCATCGCCGGCTGCCGCGGCCAATACGCTCTGCCACTGGCGCAACTCGTTTCCCACGCGATCGCAGGCGGCGCGGATTTCGGCCAGCGCGGGCCGCCCCTCGGCAGGCGCCGGCAGCGCTTGCCACTGCGCGACGATCGCGGAAAGCGGAAACGAAGTTGCTTGGCCGCTCATTACGTTCCAAACATGCTCGCACAACCGCACGCTCAGTCCCTCATCCCGCGCGAGCTTGTCGAGCGTGGCATCGCCCAGACCCAAGGCGGTCTTGTGGCGGTATCGCCACGCAACGACCATCGCGCGGGGATACTGGTCGAGACCAAACGGCTTGGCCCCTTCGCCGGCCGCCGTGCGAAAGCCCGTGCGGCGATAGATTTCCTTGATGCGCGTAATGGCCGAGAGCTCGCGCCCTGACTCACCCGCGTGTTCGAAAAAGGTCACGGGCCCCGCGCCGATCACAGCGTGGTCGGCGACCGTCTTGGCGGCATCCAGATATTGCTCGAGCGTCGAATCCTGCATGAACTGCGCGCCGCCGACATTGGTGAACCCTTCGCCGCCGACGGCATCGCTGACGAAGCGGCGCGCAAGCGCGAGGTCCAGCCCCGTCAAATCCTCGATCGTGTAGCCGAACTCCGCGCTGGTCAGCCGCCGGAGCACGACCGCCCCCGGATCGCCGGCATGCCGGGAAATGTAAACTTTCAGCGCCTCTTCGATGGCCGCAATCGAAGCAGTCCGTTCGGCAGCGCTCGGCTGCGGGGCATCCTTCGGCGGCATTTTGCCCTGGCGCAGCATGCCGGCGACTTTCTCCCAATCTTTGAAGCCGCGGCCGAGGTCCGGCCTGGCCGTCATTTGATCCAGGTTGATCCGCCCTTCCGCCAGGTCCTTGCCGTGACAATCGAGGCACAGCCGCCGAATCATCGCCGTGCTACTTGCCGTCAAAGCCGGCTCGTCCGCCACGGCCACAGCCGCGGCTGCCGACCAAAGCACGAGCGCGCAGAAGGGGGCTGCATATCGCAAATCGCGCCGGCGATTGTTTAGACTGCGCCTCATCGAGCCGCGTCCTCAGCCAAGTACTCTCTATCCTACACGCGCAGCCGTCACGCTCCATGACGGTCGCCATCACACTTCGCTCGCCGCCGGCACCACGAACGGCTTGCGGTAATCGCGAGTCAAGAGAGCATCAGCCGCTGGATGTTTGACAAACGATTCACGCTCGGAGTCAAGCTCCAGCACTGGTCCCAGCGTCAATTTCGTTTGCGCGAGGTCCACGCCGTTTTCGCCAAGATGACGCGCCGTCCGCTCGAACGTTTCCAGCACGTCGTCGTGCACCTTGAGCCCAGTCAACTGGCCGCGGACGTCCGCCGTCGAAGCCGGCCGCCCCAGACGCCACGAGATATTGCCCACATGGCATAGTGCGGTCGATTGATGGCCTTCGATGATTTCCGCATTGAGGTCTTCACGTTTGCGGCTGCGGACGGCCTTCAGGAAATTGGCGAAGTGGCTCTCGGTCTTGCCTTCAAAGGTGCGGACCAGGTTGCCCTTGAGGTCGAAGAGCGAGGTGCCGGAGATGATCCCTTCGGTGCCGAAGAAAATCCAGCCGCCCTTGTAGTTGGGATGGAACGGATCGGTCTTCAGCCCGCGCGTTTCCGAAACGATCGTCTTGTCGCCGAAATCGAACACGCAGACCTGCGTGTTGGGAGTTTGGCCCGCGTCGATGTAGCCAAAACGCCCGCCGTAGCTCAGGACGCGGCGTCCAAGACCCGCGAGGCCCAGGCCCCAGCGGCAGATGTCGAGCGAGTGGATGTTGTTGTTTCCCAGCTCGCCGTTGCCGGTGTCCCAGACCCAATGCCAATCGTAGTGAAACTGCGAGCGGGACAGCGGTCCCTTCGGCGCGGGGCCGGCCCAGAGGTTGTAATCGACGCTGGCGGGAATGTCGCACGTGCCCGGTCCGCCGATCGAGCCGCGGCGGCCATAGACAATGCTGCGAGCCAGCTTCACCTCGCCGAGCTTGCCTTGCCGCATGTATTCGACGGCCGCCGCCAGCGCGGCGTTCGACCGGTTTTGCGTTCCCCCCTGACATATGCGCTGGGTCTTGCGGGCCACCTGCACGATGCGCCTCCCTTCGTCCACGTTGTGGCTGACCGGCTTTTCAACGTAGGCGTCCTTGCCCGCCTGCATCGCCCAGATGGCCGCCAGGGCGTGCCAATGATTGCACGTGGCAATGAAAACCGCGTCCACCGACTTGTCGTCGAGGATCGCGCGCATATCTTGCACAGCCTTGGGAGCGGGGCGTTTCTGCTCTGCCAATAGCGCGGCGACTTCGGCCGTGCGGGCCGTATCGGGATCGCAGACATAGGCGATGTCGCAGTCCGCAAAGCGGGCCAGCTCGCGGGCATGCTGCTTGCCGCGAATCCCACAGCCGATGATGGCCGCGGTGATCTTGCTATTGGCACTGGGCGTGCTCGTATCGTCCGCCGCTGCCGGCAACGACGACGATGCAGCCGCGGCTGCGGCGGTGGCCAGAATGGAATCTTCCAGGAACCGGCGGCGGGTGATGTGTGACACGGCTGGATGGCGAGGTACGGGTGATGGGATGGGTAGATGCGTCTGTCAATCTCACTCAATCGATTTGGCGGCTGCTTCCGACCTGGCCTTCGCCAGCACGGCGGCCAGCGAAACCGGCGCGCCCCCTTGCCGCTTGCTCTCGTCGGCCGCCTCCATGAACGCAAAAATTTCAATGGTCTCTTCCGCGCTGACCGGCGGCTTTCCCGTCTTGAAGAACCGACCGATCTCGCCGCACAGGTCTTCGTAGCTGCCCGAGCCTTCCGGCTGGACGATGCTGCTCGTGCCAAAGACGACCGCGCCTGACGAGGATTTGCCGCGACGAATGCCGCGATAGGTGCCGATCCGGCCGTCGTTCCAGACGCCGGTCACAACGTCCGCGTCCTGCCCCTGAAAGCGAGAAACCGACGTGCATCCGGGCGCCATCAGGGCAAACAGCCGCTCGATCCCGTGAATGCCGTAAAAGAACATGTCGGGCGTTCCTTCCTGATAGGAACAGGGCCCCCAAGTAATTACGCCCGTGATCTGGCCGACTTCCTGACTCTGCTTGATCGCCCGCATTCCCGCGCCGAAGCGGCTCGAGGAACTCGAGAAGCACGGCACGTTGTGTTTCTTCGCCAAATCGTAGATCGCCACGGCATCGGCGAGCGAACCGGCCACTGGCTTGTCGATGAACAGCGGCTTGCCGGCTTTGATCACGGGGATGGCCTCCTGAAGATGAATCCGGCCATCGACGCTCTCCAGCAAAATGACGTCCACTTCCTCCAGCAATTTTGGAATCGAATCGACGATCTCGACCCCCATGCCCCGCAATTGCTCGGTGAAGCGTCCCACGCGATCGCGACTGGCGGGGATGTCCGTGCCGCCGGGATATCCAGCGACGACCTTGATGCCGGCCAAATCGCCAGCGGCCTGCGGATTATTGAAGATCTTGGCAAACGCCGGCACGTGCGATGTATCCAGGCCGATCATGCCGGCGCGAAGGACCTTGGCCGGCTCCTGTGCGTATGCCAGGTTCACGCCGGCGAGGCCCAAGATCGAAAAAGCAAACGGCAAAGTCGCCAATAAGCTGGAACGAGTTTGGTGAATCATTGGATTGCTCCGTTGTTCGTTCGCCGTCGCGTTTCGCTCCTGAGGCGCTCTTTCGCGGAGCGAAAGGCGACATTACTTGCCGATGCAGTATAGCCGTTTGTCTGTCCGTAGCAGCAATTGCCCTCGATGCACGGCGGGAGTATTCTCCGGTCGGTTCCAACGCGCCGCGACATGCCCGCCATCTTAAACCACAGGCGCGCGGCGGGCGTCAGCCCGCTGAGAATGACCGCGCTCCCTCGCTTGCGTGGGCGTGCTCGCTCGCGGGGCTTTCTCGCCCTTGCCCGCTAAAGTACAATTGTGCATAGCCCCGCCACTTTTGCCTGGGTCTGCCATGAGCATCGCTCCGCAAACCTTCGAGCACCGCACGCTCTTGCACAACGTCCCGTGGGAGACGTACCAGTCGCTCCGCGTAGCCAATCCTAGCGGCCATCTCCGCATGACGTTCGACCGTGGAGAGTTGGAAATCATGTCGCCCTCGCGCAATCACGAACGGATTAGCTACCTGGTTGGCCGCATGATCGATGAATGGACGCTGCTGCATGACATCGAGGTCGGCGCAGGGCGAAACACGACTTTTAGCCGCGAAGACTTGCTCAAAGGGCTCGAACCGGACAACTGCTACTGGATCACGCACGAGCTGGTGATGCGCGACAAGGATGAAGTGGATCTTTCCATTGATCCGCCGCCTGATCTGGTCCTCGAAGTCGATGTGACTCGCTCTTCGATTCCCAAGCTCCCGATTTATCTAGCGCTGGGAGTGCCTGAGGTTTGGCGGTGGCGGCACGAAACGCTTGATATCCTGCGTTTGGACGACGCCGGCCAGTACCAGTCACGATCTGTCAGCACGGAATTGCCGTCGTTCCCATTCGCCCTCGCAATCGAAATCCTCGGCCAGCGCGAGGGCGCGGGCGACACGACCTTAATCCGGCAGTTCATTCGGCGGATCAAATCGCAACGCTAGTTCGCCGCGCCCATTCCGGGCCGCCTCGGCAAGCCGGCTACGGCAGCTCTTTGATGTAGATGTTCCGGAAAAAGAGCGTGTTGCCGTGGTCCTGAAGCTCGATCTGGCCGGTCGGATAGATGGGCTTGTCGCGCTCCCAGACGTTCTCCATCGTGACGTTATCGGTGACTAGCTTGCCGTTTAAGTGAATCGTCACCTTCTCGCCCACCATCTTGATGTGAAACGTGTTCCACTCGCCGATCGGATTGTCGGCGACGACCAGCGGAAACTTGGGGTTCTTCTGGTTGTTCCACAGGGCTCCGGAGCCCTTGTCGCAACCATTCTTCAGCTGGTTTGGGTCCTTGGGGTCCCAGATCTGCACCTGGGGCGACCCGCGCAGGTAGATTCCGCTGTCGCCGTGCTCCTTGATCTTCCAATCGACGTACAGCTCGAAATTGCCGTAGTCCTTGGTCGTGCAGAGACTCATCTTTCCCTTGCCGCTGTAGACGAGCACCCCGTCCTCGACCTTCCAGTGCTCGCGGGCGATTTTGTCGGCTTGTTCCTGCGCCCTGGCCAGCTCGTCGGGCGACATCGTGGGCCGCGTCTTGGGACTGCCCACCAGCCCTTTCCAGCCGGTCAGGTCCTTGCCGTTGAACAGGGCCGTGAAGCCCGCGGGGGGCGTATTGAGCGGCTTGTCTTCGGCGGAGAGCGGCGCGGCGACAAGCACGAAGGCGACAAGGACGACGAAGACCAAGGAGCATGCGTTCTTCATGGGAAGTGCCTCGGACAAAAGATGGTCGGAAACAATTCGTTCAGGGTTGCCAAGATGATAACACGCCGCCAGAGCCGGTGCATCGCGCCCGCTTGCTGCGATTTCGTTCTTCGCCTGCGTCATTTTCTCGGGCAGCTTGGATGACTGACCTCGACCCACAACCCACAGCCATATTGCCATCCGGCAAACCTGATCTCGCCGTTTTGCAAGGTTCGTTCCAGGCCGGCTGCTTCAGCTTCGCTGGGCTTCATCGCCAAGTGCGTCGTGGCCAGCCGCTCGCCTGGCTTGACCGAGATAAAGAGCTTGGACCAGGCGTGATCAAACACGGCCCGGCGCTCGATGGAGATGGGAATGGTCGGCAAACCAAGTCGGCCCGCGCTCCGCTCGAAACCGGCGCCCTCCAAGCGCTGGAAGCGGCCATACCGGCGCGTGATGGGGTGATCGGCGGGCAGCGATGTCAAGGTTCGGACCACTTCCGCCTCCGCTTCGCCGGCTACTTGACGGTCGCGCAGGCGGCACCACGAAAAGTACAGCCCCGCGGCCAGCGCCGCTGCCAAAACCACAGCGCCGACCCAGGCCCACCGTCGCTCGCCACGGCTGAGAGGCATGTCCCGCGATCCGGCCTTTCTGCAATTTAAGATGCACCAATTTGCAATGTTCAATGTCCAATTTGCAATCTTCTCCGATCCGTATCCTGCTGGCTATCCGATTGCAAATTGCAAATTGAACATTGCAAATTGATCATCACGCCGATCCCCGAGCCCCGTCCCCCTCACTCCACCGTCACGCTCTTGGCCAGATTCCGCGGGCGATCGACATTGCAGCCGCGGAGCACGGCGATGTGATAGGCGAGGAGTTGCAGTGGGACGATCGTAACCAGCGGCGAGAGAAACTCCTCGACGTGCGGCACATAGATCACGTCGTCCGCGAGGCGGGCCACGTCCTTGTCCCCTTCGGCGGCGATCGCAATCACCGGCCCACCGCGGGCCTTGATCTCCTCCAGGTTCGACATCACTTTGTCATAGACAAAGCCCTGCGGCATGATGAACACGCTTGGCGTTTCGCGGTCGACGAGCGCGATCGGCCCGTGCTTCATCTCCGCCGCAGGATAGCCTTCGGCGTGGATATAGCTGATTTCCTTGAGCTTGAGGGCACCTTCCAGCGCGGTCGGAAAGTTGTATTGCCGCCCCAGATAAAGGACGTTCGTGGCGTGGCAGTATTTACCGGCGAGGCGGCGAACTTCACCGTTCAGATCGAGCGTGCGGCGAATCACGTCGGGCAGTTCGCGCAGCTGGCCGATGATCCGCTTGCCGGACTCGAAGCTGAGGTGCCGCATCCGGCCGAAATGC